>JAKUOW010000130.1 GCA_022451045.1 Pirellulales bacterium
TCGAGTGGTTATTGACACAGCCCGGCATTACTTCAGTCGTCGTTGGAGCTAAGCGGATAGACCAAATCAAGGAAGTGGCCGGACTTTAACATGCAAAGATAATATTACGCACGTTACCGCTCGATTTCCGGCCAGTGATGACCTGACGGGTCTAATATTCGTCTCGGGCTGAAGTAGGCTTCAGGATAGTCATCCTGCTCATCCGTCTTCCCAAGGATTCTATTCGCAATGCATCGAGCTCCGTTAAATGAGACTGCCGTTCCGGAGCCCGCCATCCCACCGATGATGAATTTATTATGGCCATCTATCGAGCCGACTACTGGAAACTCATCCGGTGTGTAAGTCACTGTTCCTGACCACTCATTGGTGATCTTGTACTTTGCCGGGGTAAAGACTTCATTTAGCTCGGTACACAAGTAATGAGTAAGAAATCGTGAAGGCTGGATCTTACCGGCTTGCTTATCCGGCACGCGGGTGGCGTCCGAGCCGATCATCGTCTCCTCGCCATGCCTTCCGAAAAAGGCGCGTGTTCCCGAGATACCAACATGTGGTTTCATTTCAGATGGACCACCCGGGCCGCTAGCGGCCTGCGTTTGCGTTGGCCGCATCAGGTCGTGAAACTCCGGCATCAGCAGTGGTGTGTATGACTCCGTGCAGAGCACAACAGCACGACATCTAATGCTCCCACGATTTGTTCTTACCAGATAACCGGAGTCCTCATCCGAAACTTCAAGCACCTTAGTTTGTGAAAAGTGAGACACTGAGGTTGAGTCCAATGCAGTTTGGAGCAATGACCAACACCACTTAGCCGGGTGAAACGAGGCTGCGGCAACTGAGAATCCCGCGTTGTGCCGCACAGTCATACCGGATACTTCGCGAACTTTGTCGGGGCCAATACTTGTCCAGTCACCAAACCCAGCCTTCACCCCCATTTCAACGGATTCAATCAGTGACTCTTGCTGGTCGGCGTCTCTCGCCTGAACCCAACCTTCTCTTGCATAGTCGCAGTCGAATCCTTCCTCCCGAATCGTTCGTTCGATCATGTCACCATTGCGATAACACGAGGCCGCGTACTTCGCAGCGAACTGTTTTGCCAACTCTTGAAGGTCGTTATCAGAGTGTCCGCCGATGTGCTCGTTGATTGACTGCAAATAAGGAAGTACGGTCTGAACGACCATGTGATAATACCGTCCCATCACGACCAGACCTTCGTTTCGACCGGCTGACCCTGATGCTGCATCACCCATATCCAACGTCACTAGATGTTTTCCGGTATCACTGTTTTTTGCCCAGTGATACGCGAAAGCACAACCGGCTAGCCCACACCCGATGAGCACACAATCGGTTTCCGCCGGTAAGGTCGCGGTAGGGTCTTCTTCCCACGGATGATTAGCAAGCGGATTACCATCTTTTAACCACACCGGGATCTTCGACACACGTTTTGCAAATTGAGTTTGCTGCATAGCTTTTGGAATCGTGCACCACATTTGCTTAAGAGCCCACAAGACAAACATCAGCACTCGCTTGACACCTTTATCCTTCGGAAAGTGCATCCTCATAAAGGTGCCGGCAGCTCGAAAGTCGTGTCGTCGAATAGAAAACAGTAGGCGAAAGAAGATTCGAATTCTAAAGACGATGCCCGGTTTGCGGCACTGGTTGCTTGTTTGATTAGAAGTCAAAATACCCACGCCCTACTGTTGCTGATTCCATTGAGGTAGTCGCTCGGCATATGTTTGAGCCTGTGCCACAAAATCTACGCCGACACTTTCCTTCCAGGCGTTAATAATCTTAGTGAAAATCGGTCCTGCAGTACCATCACCTACGTCTTGCCCTTCAAATGACCTGACATGAACCATGCAATATGGAGTAGACGTGGTAAACATCTCATCAGCCATGAGGGCTTCGTAGCGACCAAGATTAACTTCGCGAACTTCAACCCCAAGATGCACCGCCAACTCGATGACTGTTGCGCGGCTAACTCCAAGCAGGACATTGCGACCCTCCGGTGTATATAGAATCCCGTCCTTCACGAGAAAGATATTCCAACCGGGCCCTTCCGCAAGAAACCCATCCGTGTCCAGCATGATGGGCCACCGGTTACCACTACGGTTACCCTGAAACTCTGCTAGGCGATAGTGCATGCGACTTCGGACTTTGGCCTTAAGGTCGACGATGTGAGCTGGAATCGTCTGTTGAGCCGGAATCATCAGGTCGACTCCCGTTTCATATTTTTCCGCAAACCCACCGGTATGTGTAATCATCGGCCAGCAGTTAATTACAACAGTGGGTTGAATACCTTCCGGAAACACGGATCCGTACACCGAGAGCGGTCCCCGGGAAACATCGTGCATGATCGGCCAATCGACGTCCTCCGACTCGGTCGGCGTGTTCTTTGCCAGCACATCAAGTGTCAGTTGCTCCATTTCGTCAATTGAAATACCGCAATCGATTTCCAACAGTCGAAGTGAGTTGTAAAGTCGCTCGAGATGTTCTCGAAGCTTGAAAGGCTGATGATTAAATGTCCTTGTCATCTCAAATGCCATGTCGCCGAACATAAGAGCTGAATCAAATATAGATACGTTCGCATCACGCTCAGCTACAAACTTACCGTTTAGATAAACCACGCGGTCACTCATAAGACTGTCCCTTACTTGTATTCTTCAACACACATTCAGCGTGCCCTCATCCTAACGAATTCAAACGCTCGATTGTCCAAAGGGCGGTCAAGAGTGAGTCAGCTCAGCGTATGCCTAGATCCCATTGAACCGTCTATAATTGTGATTCCACTGATAACCACCGGAGGACACCTACCATGTTACGATGTACGAGTCGAACACCATTCTTTCTTTGTGTAGTCCTGTTGCTTTTACCGACCGTAGCAACAGCAGAAATAAAACCTGAGACTCTTCTGGTCCAAATGCGAGACGGTGTCTCACTCTCCACCGACGTTTACCGGTCGGCGGATTGGACTGCCGGCCCGGTCGTACTCGTACGCACACCTTATGACAAATCACGCGTTGCAAGCGTTGCTGAGCAATTCGTCGACGCAGGGTATGCGGCCGTCATTCAAGATTGCCGTGGCAGACTTGAATCCGAAGGGGTGTTTATCCCGTACAACAACGAAGGGCAAGATGGTTATGACACGATTGAATGGCTAAACCGTCAGGATTGGTGTAACGGCAGAATTGGGCTGTGGGGTGCATCGTATTTCGGTGCAACGCAATGGCAAGCAGCTGCGGAGAAACCGGATGGGCTTATTGCGATCTGCCCTACCGCAACCTGGACTGACTTTTACAGAAATCTCTATCAAGGCGGGTCCATTCGAATTTCCATGCTGACCAGCTGGGCAGCCAGAATGTCCCAACCTGAGGGCGCCACACAACCAACCGACTGGAATAGCGTCTTTATGCGATTACCACTAAGCGAAGTGGACGATCAAATCGGATGGCCAATACCCTGGTTCGAAAACATGCTGACTCACCCAAGACCCGATGGATATTGGCACCGCCTTGAACTGTCAGATGAAGTTGGCGAATTAGATCTCGCCATTCAACACGTGGTCGGCTACTACGACTTTTTCTCACGCGAATCCGTTGACAACTTCAAGCTAATGCAGGAACGCGCGAGCACCCTATCCGTTCGTAAAAAGCAGCAACTCATCTTAGGGCCATGGGATCACGGCACGATCGGTCGATCCAAGGTCGGTGATTACGATTTTGGAGAGACTGCGGTCTGGGATCGTAATGCGGCTAACATTGACTGGTTAGACCGTTTCCTAAAGGACTCGTCAAAGGCGACACTCAAAGCTTTTTCGCCCGTACGATATTTCTCCATGGGTGATAATCAATGGCATGATGCGACCTCATGGCCGCCCAATGGTGTCAAGCAAACCAGCTTCTATCTTCACTCCAACGGCAATGCCAATACACGAAATGGAGACGGCCGACTCAGCCGAAAGGCACCAAGAAGTGCGCAGCCTGCGGATGAATTCGTTAGTAACCCTGCTGATCCCGTACCGGCCAATGTCTTTAATGAGAATCGCGAGATCCATCAGGTCACCTTTGGCCCAGTTGATCAGTCCTCTATTTCGGATCGTGATGATGTGTTGGTATTTACCTCCGGACCGCTAGAAGAAGATATAGCATTTGCTGGCAATGCAAAGGCACGGCTATTTGTGTCGGCCGACACTCCGGATGCGGACTGGGTCGTTAAGCTCATTGATGTACATCCAGATGGATTCGCGCAGAATCTGGTCGTCGGTGTAATGCGAGGGCAATTCCGGAACTCTGAACTGGAACTGGAGCCACTTGAGCCCAATAAAGTATATGAGATTGAAGTAGACTTAGGCCCCGTAGCTGCCACCCTTCAAAAGGGGCATGAATTGCGCATCGACATTTGTGGTGCACATTTCCCACTGTTTGACCGCAACACAAATACGGGCAAGGGGCCCTATAACGGCGAAACACTCATATCACACGAACGAGTCTATCACTCACCAAAACAGCCGTCACGATTAATTCTGCCTGTAAAAAGATAGTTCCCACTTTTAAAACGTCGTGCACGAAGCTGAATCCATAAGTTGCTGGAATTCGGGGCAGGTCTAATCAAAACGTCTATGGCGAACGTGGCGATGGCACACTATGCGCTAGCATGTAATCGGCTAACCGTGTGTAATAGTTGTAGCGAGAGATTCAAAAACAACTCAAATTGCGAGGTCCTGAATTTATGTATCGCCTAATTGTCAGTATCGCTTTCGTCCTGTCATTCACAGCACCGGTGGCTCAGGCGCAGTGGCCACAATTTCGTGGCCCAGACGGCCAGGGACACTCCGATGATCAAAATGTTCCGATGAACTGGAGCGAGAACGAGTCAATTGCCTGGAAATCTGCAATTCCAGGTGAAGGTTGGTCATCACCTGTGATCTCCAACGGTCAAGTATGGCTGACGAGTTCTCACGACGGTGGCAAATCGCTCCACGCGTTGTGCATAGATGAGAAGTCTGGCCAACTGCTTTTTGATGTCGAAGTGTTAACAACGACAAGTGTTGGACCGAAGCATGTTCAAAACGGTTATGCATCACCGACACCGGTGCTCGACAGGGAACGAGCATACGTTCACTTCGGACCACGTGGTACCGTATGCCTGGATCTAGAAGGGAATGTGCTTTGGAAGCGTACAGACATGCCTTTTGACTTACCTCAAGGTGCTGCCAGTTCACCTGTACTACACAAGGACAAGCTCATTCTCATTTGCGATGGCACGGACGAGCAATACGTAACAGCCTTGGACAAGATGACAGGCAAGACACTTTGGAAATCACCTCGCCAGCATCTTGAACGCATCAAAGACAAGGGCGGCTTTTTCAGAATGGCATACTCCACAGCGTTAGTCGTGGATGTAAACGGATCAACACAAGTCATCGCATCAGGCGCTGAACATGTGGCAGCTTACGACTTTGAAACGGGCAAGGAGATCTGGTGGCACAACTATGTCGGATTCTCTCAGGTTGGTCGGCCGTCGTTCGGTCACGGCCTTTTTTACGTCATCGGTTCCGTTGCACAGGACCACTTCTGCATCTATGCAATTAAGTCTGACGCCAATGGTCAAGTAAAGGAATCCGATATCGTTTGGGAAAATCCCAATGGAATCGGTCATGTTCCATCACCGCTCCTATATAAAAGTGAGATATACGTTGTCGATGATGGAGGTACTGCCCAATGTCTTGATGCAAAAACAGGCGAAGTAATTTGGCGAGAGCGACTTGGTGGACGCTTCCGATGTTCACCGATTCAAGTTGGAAATCACATTTACTTTGTAAATCAGGACGGCAAAGCGACAATTGTACGGGCAGGGCGTGACTATGTAGTAGACGCTACAAATCAACTTGAAGGGCTATTCCTGGCCTCACCGGCAGTGGCAAGTGGCGCATTGTTCCTTCGAAGCGACAAGCATCTATACCGTATTGCAAAAAAGTAGCGAATTCTCAATCAACAAAAGGCGTTCGCAACAACTGCTCTTGTGCTAAACGGGTATTTTCGCCGAATAAATAGTAATAAGAGACTTCAGTTAGAAAGTCAGCGAAATATTTTTTCATGCATTGGTTTCACGACTAAGCAATCATCAAATGGCATCAAGTAAAGCACAACTTGCGAGTGAAGATCGTTCCGTGATATGGCCGCGTCTAATGCTAGCGATTTTCATTATCGGTGGCCTCGGAGTCGGTGGTCTTTCGTTAATAAATTCAACCACAGCTAACACCGAAAGTGAATTAGTCACATTCCCAGCAAGTCGTGGTGATCTGGTCGTTTCCATTAAAGAGACTGGCACTCTTGAAAGTTCCAACAACAAGGAAATCAAGTGTAAGGTGCGCGGTTACAACACCGTGAACTGGGTCATACCAAGTGGCACAATAGTCAAAAAAGGCGATGAGCTTGTTCGGCTAGACACTCGTGTGATCGAGGAAACATTGAGCCTTCAAAAAACAAATGTGGGCGAAGCAACCGCTATTCTCGCTGATACCAAAGCCGAAGCGGCCAAGGCACAAATCACGTTTGACGAATACGAAGAAGGCCCCTACAAGTTGCAACAATCCAATCTAATGAAGGAGCTAACGCTAGCTCAGACGAATCTTGAAAGGGCTAAGAAACAATATAAAAAACGGCAAGGTCTATTCAAGCGCGGGTCTATTTCTAAACTCGCATTGGAAGCCGAAGCGTTGACAGTCCAGCAGGCTCAATTAGATCTGGAGGTCGCAACAACCAAGCTGGACGTTTTCGAGCGAATAACAAAAGAAATGCAATTGGTTCGTATGAACGGGTCGCTAACGGCAACCGGTCGCCGCTTGCTCGGCAGACAAGCCGGATTGGAATTGGACGAATTCAGACGCGACGTCGCATCAGAAGAATTGGAGAATTGCGTAATCAAGGCTGATCGAGACGGTTTGATAATCTACCCATCAACCGCTGGCTGGAAAGAAACCCCGGACGTTACCGAGGGGGCGAGCGTACGCAAGGACCAGACGTTATTGCTAATGCCGGATCTGGCAAAAATGCAACTTACCGTTGGAATTCACCAGTCTGTCGTGGAACGTGTCAAGGCGGGCCATCCGGTCCGTGTCACACTGCCAGCCCAACAAATTGAAAGTACGATTGACTCTATAGCACCGGTAGCAAATCCCGGTGGTTGGTGGAATGGACACGTCGTGAAATACGATGCTGTAATCAAATTCCCTAAAACAGAAGGGCTGAAGCCCGGGATGTCCGCAGAAGTCGAGGTAGAACTTGCAAACTACGAAAATGTCATCTACATCCCCGTCAATGCAATTGTCGATTCAAACAGCGGTTTGTATTGCTGGGTAAAGACCAAAGATGCTTATGAAAAACGCAGTTTGGAGATCGGTGATAGCAATGATGACTTCGTCATAGTTGAAAGTGGAGTGAGCGAAGGTGAGCTGGTCATTACCAACCCAACAACTCACCTACCAGAAGCACAGGAGTTGATTGCAGATTCTCCGATTCACTCAATTGGCCGACAGGATATCCGAGTAACCATCACCGAGCAAGGCAGCCTCGAAAGTGCAAATAACACGGAAATTAAGAACCTTGTTCGTGGATCAAGCACGATTAATTGGGTAATCGAAAGTGGTACGATCGTAAAAAAAGGTGACGAATTACTGAGACTTGAGAATAAAGATATCGAGGAATTCATACGATCGCGAACAAAGTACATGCATCTATCGCATGATGCTTCTGTCGGAACCACCGTGCGATCGAAAATCGCCGAATTGTCTGTAAAGGAATTCCTTGAAGGCGACTATGTAGTTGGCCTTTATGAAAAAAGGAAAGAGCTAGCACGATTGCAGACACGGCTAAACTCTGACCGCGATGCATTGGCGTTTGAACAAATCAGGTTCAAACGCGGATACTCCAGTTTGATCAATGTCGAGGATTTGGCCTTCAACGTAAAACGCACAGAGAATGCCGTCATGCTTAAGGAACTCGAAATCAAGTCTTATGAAGGTGTAAGGCGGGAGACACGCCTGGCAGAACTAAACGGTGAGGTAAATGTCGCTAAGGCAATGATGGAAAAGGATCTTGAAGTTCTCCGCATGGATGACATTCGTATCCAACAAGCCAAGGATGAGTTCACCTTCTGCGTCGTAAAAGCACCCCGTGACGGCCTGGTTATTTATCCGAATTCCCGAAGTTGGAAAAACACACCTGATATTGCAGAAGGAAGCGTGGTCACGAAGGAACAGGTCATGTTATTGATGCCGGATCTTTCACAAATGCAGGTAAAGGTCGGGATACATGAATCCGTTATTGATCGAGTATCAACTGGCATGGGGGTTCGTATTAAGATTAACGATCAGACGATTGATGGCACGATTAAGTCGGTTGCGGTAGTTGCTGAACCTGCACACGTTTGGAATGGGAACATGGTTCGCTACGACACGATTATTGCACTTCCATCGCCGGATGGACTCCAACCTGGCATGACCGCCGAAGTGGAAATAGTACTTGATCATCATAAAGATGTGCTGACGATTCCCGTGTCTGCTGTAGAGCGTGACGAGAAAGGATATTATTGTTGGGTGCAGTCTGATAACGGACCTCAACGACGCAATTTGAAACTGGGCGATGCAAACGGCGAAGTATTCGTAATCGAATCGGGCCTCACTGAAAATGAAAAAGTGATACTCAATCCGAGCCAAACGCTTGATGAGGATGCCGATTCGCAACTGGCTGGCCTCTAAGCCCGAGTCTGCGTGAGAGTCACAGCGATTGGGACAGATTATTCTATGCTCATTGCTATAATTCCCAAAACCCTAGACGGGATATCAGCGTTTTATACTTATATATATGTCTGGGCGTTTATGCGACAATAACGCGGACGCACGGTCGGGTAAAAATACTTTCTTAGTCAACGAGACAACTGATAGATGGCGAATCTCTTAAATCACCGTATTCTAATTCTCCTGGCACCCGTATTGCTTCTGGCTACAACTTGGTTTTCCACATCACTGCCGGAATCTAGCGAAACTAATTCGACGGCAAAACCGTTTATAAAGGCTACGCACGTCAAAGCCGTGGCCAACGACCCGCCAGAATCCAAGATACAACACACTGCGTTCATGAGCCCTCATGCCCGTCCAATCGCGGTAAGTAAGGATCAGGTCTTTGTCGTTAATACACCGGCTGACACTGTTGATGTAATTGACGCTAATTCATCAAAGATCATTGCTCGTGTGCCTGTTGGAATAGATCCAGTCAGCCTTGCAGTAAGGCCTGACGGACTCGAAGTTTGGGTATCAAATCACATTTCCGATTCGGTTAGTGTGATAGATTCTGACCCCGAAAGTGATTCGTACCTGCATGTAATCGCCACCATTCAACGAATTACCCCCAACACAAAACAAACACGTTTTGACGAACCGGTAGGCATTGCATTTGCCAATAACACGAAGGCCTATATCGCGTTGTCGTCAGAAAACAAGATTGCCGTCATTGATGTTGCATCACGAAAAGTAAATAAGATGCTGAGCATAACCGCTCAGGACCCACGAGCAATTACCGTCCGAAATGATAAGCTGTATGTTGTTCCTTTCGAATCAAACAACAAAACGCAACTATCCGGTGGCGGGCAACCTCTCGATGGTGATTTAAAGACCTTTGATGCGTATCAGCATTCCATTCGCGTTAATAACGTGCTTTCACTCGGTCATGTCGTTGACATCATCAAACACCCGCGGGTACCTGATCGTGATCTCTATGTGTATGACACTAAGACAGACGACTTGATTGAAGTGGTCGATACTTTAGGCACGCTCTTGTATGGATTAGCTGTTGATTCACGCGGAACGGTATATGTCGCACAGGCTGATGCGAGGAACGATGCTAATGGTCGAGCTGGCACAAAAAAACACGGGCTAAAGGAATTGGAAAACAGAGCTTTCCTAAATCAAATCACAGCAGTCCGTTTCAATGACAACAAGGCCGACGCACCACACTTTATTAATCTCGAGCCGTTGCCACCCAAGCAACCCGAAAAAGACATGGCACTTGCTACTCCGTTTGCCATTCAAGTGAGTGACGACGACAGTACAATTGTCGCCACGGCTGCAGGATCTGATAAGGTATTCACCGTCAATGCAGCCTCCGGCGAGATACTTGGGAGAGTAGATGTTGACGCTGTACCACGTGGACTTGCTTTGGTATCTGGCAAAGATGGAAAGGCCAGCCACGCGTGGGTGTTGAACGCTGTAGCCAATACCGTATCACGAGTAGATCTTGCGGACCCTACGAATCTCAGTGTCACGGCGTCAGTAACACTTGAAGATCCGACTGATCCAATCGTAAAGCAAGGTCGCATCGCATTTAACACTGCTGCCGCATCCACTACTGGCACGTTTTCTTGTGCAAGTTGCCATCCGGACGGCCACACTGACCAGTTGCTTTGGGTGCTGAACACTCCAATTGTGACTGGTGGCAACCAGATCATGCCACGCTCCACTATGCCAATTCGCGGTCTACGTGATACCGAGCCATATCACTGGGACGGTATACCCGGAGACCCTTATGGTGGAAACAACAGTGCAAACATTCATGGTAGTGACAAACCGAACAGCGATGTCAGCAAACCAGAGACGAGCACGCGTCACTTAATCGACGGTGGCCTGGCCAACACGATGATGCTTCTCGGTCAGGCCGCAGAGGCGGTGAACGACGAAGGGAAAGTTGGTGAACTGAATGCCGCTGATCGGGATGCGATGGCACAGTTTCTACTAAGTGTTTCGTATCCACCGGCGCAGCGTCGCTCGTATACCAATGAAGTTACATCTCGTGCACTTGAAGGTTTTGAGTTATTCCATGTAAAGGGCGACTTGGATGGTAAGCCACGCCCAAACGTGTGTGGTAATTGCCACCGAATGCCATTCCTGGTTAGCACAAACACACCGGGTACCGGAATGGATGCGCCAACATGGCGCGGCGCATATGATCGTTGGCTTATCCTGCCACAGGGACGCTTGAACATCATCGACTTCGATTTCTTCAGACGAGTCGCCGAGCAGGGTGCACCTGAACGCAGTATCTGGCAGTTCTCCTGGGGAGGTCGTCCGCGTTTTGATCCCGTATGGGAAATGGTCGTCGAAGGCAGTACTGGATTCGCCGGCGCATTTGGCCGTCAAGTTACTCTCAGTGCCGATACCGTCGACCA
>JAKUOW010000131.1 GCA_022451045.1 Pirellulales bacterium
TCGAGCTGTTTATCATCCGTAAATGGGATGGGGAGATTGCATCCGGATGTAGGAGTGAACAAAACGGCTGCAACAAGCCCAACAAAGGTTTTGTACAACAAGCTTTTACGGCTGTTTTTTGGCGTTTTGTTTTTCTGCTGTGTCAGCATATTGCCCCTCGATGTGATAATGCGGACAGAGAAGCATACATACGCTCGGCGCATATCTTCCCTAATCCTGTGCTATAGGGTGGGAAGATTACGTATTTAGCCAAATACGGTCAAGTCGGAAGTGCGATACCGATTCGTCTTCGGTGAGAAAACGGTTTTATAGGAATCAGGCGGGATCGATTCCCCCGGCGGTAAACGGGTTGCACCGGATGATCCGGTAGGCGCCTTTAAAGCCTCCACGGATCGGTCCGTACTTCTTCACGGCATCAATGAAGTACTGACTGCAACTTGGCGTAAACCGACAGCAGTTACCGAGTAATGGGCTTAGGGTGATCTGGTAGATTCGAACCATCCCGATCATGAGTTTAGAGGTGACAGAAGACAGCCATCGAATTGGTGCGAAGAGAATTTTCATTTAACCAGTCATACCATCACTGCTGGTTTGCATATCAGTTTTTTTGGATGCTTTGTTAATCAGTCTTGAAAGGCTTTGATGAATTAATCGGCTGTTTGGTGTTCCGCCTTTTCTTGGACGGACGACAATATCAAGCCCGATTGGGAAGTCACTTCTCGTGGTTCTAAAGGCTTCACGAATTCTTCGTTTCCAGCGATTTCGCATAACAGCGTTTCCAGCCTTGCGCGATACTGCAAGTCCCAGTCGTGAAATGGCGAGCGAATTTGGTGAGACGATGACAACAAGGGTGTCGTCTGCGGAGTGCACGCCGGATTCATACACACGTTGAAACTCGAACGAGGTGAGTAGTCGGTCAGATTTTTGGAAGCGGAAAGCCACGTGTTATGCGTTAACAAAATTGAGCCGGTGGTTAAGGACCAAATCACTAGCTACATTCTACCAACGCAGATCATCGCGAATTGGTTTTTCGTCGGCTGAAACGATTTCTGCCAGCGTAGTCAATTCCTCACTGGATTGCTCGGGTAACACAATTCGGACGGTTAGGTAGAGATTCCCTTTTCCGTCAGCGTGTTTTACTCCATGTCCTTTGATTCGAAATCGCCGACCGCCGGATGTCAGGGATGGAATCTTAAACTCGATCGTGCCGTACGGTGTTGGAACGTCGATGGAAGCACCGTTTACGGCTTCAGCCAGTGTAATCGGTAAGTCGACTTCCAGATCCAGACCGTTACGTTTAAAGCACGGATGCGATGCGATGTTGATCACAACGATGACGTCACCATCCGGACCGCCGTGCGATCCGGAATGCCCCTGTCCACGCAGCCGAATCTTTTTCCCATCTTCTATTCCGGCTGGAATCGACACTTGGATAGGTGAGACGGTGCCGTCAGCTCGTTGTACTGAAACGGATGCCTGTCCTCCGGTAACTGCAGTGGCAAACGGGATTTGTACAGATGCCTGTAGGTTTTGGCCTTTTTGGCGACGAGAACGAGGTTGGCCTCCTCCGAATTGCTGGAAGATTTGTTCGAAACCACCTCCGCCACCACCGAACATGCTTCCCAGATCGATATCTCCAAACGGACTCCCACCACCTCCAAATGGATGACCACCTTGCATGTTTTCAAAAGACGAACCGAATTGGTCATACTGAGCGCGCTTGTTCTCGTCACTTAAAACTTCGTACGCGCGCTGAATCTCTTGAAATCGGGCTTTTGCATTCTTGTCATTGGGGTTTGCATCCGGATGATTTTTGGCCGCCATTTTTTGGTAGGCCTTTTTGATCTCATCCTGGCTTGCTGACCGCCCCACTCCAAGGGCTTTGTAAAAATCTTCACTCATGACCGGGATTTTATGTCAACCAATGCGATTTGATAAGGTCTCGCTGTTACTTCACTCGTCTCATTTTAGTGGCCCTCGTTGGATTTGAACTATATGACGGATTTATGTACTGTTATGTCGCGTGTTGATTTCGCATTGAATCCAGCTTCTGCACATGCAATGCCGTTGGTTAATTTTATTTTTTAAGTGAACTCTGATGAATCTTATGAGTCGTAGATCGAATGTCGCGGTATTGGTGATTTGCACGCTGGTTGCAGTGTGTGCTGAAACGAATACTGCTGCTCGTGGAACACTAACGATCCAGACGGTTGACTCAGCAACGAAGAAACCGATTCCTGCTCGCATTCATATAAAAGACCACGAGGGCAAACCAGTTCAAGTTCCAAGAATCACTTTTTGGAAAGACCACCATACCTTTGATGGACAAATCCGGTTGTCACTGCGCGATGGCACCTACACCTTCGAGATCGAACACGGGCCTGAATACCGAGTGCATCGCGGCAATTTCATAATGAACGATGGCGCTAAAGACACTCGGCAAGTGCTCATGCGCCGGTTTGTAAACATGGCGGAAGAAGGCTGGTACTCAGGAGACATGCATATTCATCGACCTGTTAAAGATGTACCGCTGCTCAACAAGGCAGAGGATTTATATGTGGCTCCGGTTATCACCTGGTGGAATGCGAAAAATCTGTGGCAAGACGAACCACCTCCGGAGCGTCTGATTCAGAAAGTAGAAGATGAAGGCAGGACGAGATACATGCACGTGCTTGCCGGGGAAGATGAGCGTGATGGTGGGGCGCTGTTGTATTTCAATTTGCCAAATGTGTTTGATATCACTCGATCCAATTGGCATTATCCATCATCGATGGAATTCTTAATGGCAATCGGTAGCCGACATCCTGAGGTTCATGTGGATATTGAAAAACCGTTTTGGTGGGATGTGCCGGTCTGGATTGCCAGTGGTCGCGTACACAGCATCGGGATATGTAATAACCACATGATGCGCGACAAGATGCTGGAAAATGAAGCATGGGGTAAGAATCGTGACGAGCGAATCTTGCCGCCGCCACACGGAAACGGACGTTGGTCACAGCAACTGTATTACAAGATTCTTAACACGGGTCATCGAATCGCACCGTCTGCCGGAAGTGCGTCAGGCGTTTTGGATAATCCGGTTGGCTATAACCGGGTTTATGTGCACTGCGGAGAAGATTTTACGTACGAACGTTGGTTTGAAAACCTCCGCAAGGGTCAGGTGGTCGTAACCAATGGTCCGATGATGAGACCACTGGTTAATGGTGAGTTACCCGGGCACATCTTTGAGGTGTTAGAAGGAGAGTCTATTGACTTGGAAGCGTCGCTAAATCTTTCATTACGTGAGAAGGTTGAGTACTTGGAAATTGTAAAGAATGGCGAAGTAGTAGAGCATGTGCGACTTCAGGACTATGCAAAGAAGGGTGGTCGTTTACCGTCCGTTCACTTCGAGAAGAGTGGTTGGATGTTGATCCGGTGTGTTACTGAAAACGAGGAGACCTATCGATTTGCTTCCAGTGGTCCTTTCTATGTCGAAGTTGGAAAAAAACGAAGAATCAGTGCTGAATCTACACAGTTTTTTGTGGACTGGCTTAAAGAGCGTGGAGAGGCCATTGCTAATGAGGAGAAATTGTCTCAAGGGCAAAAAGACGACCTCATGCGTTACTACACGGGAGCCAGACAATACTGGGAATCTCTAAACAAGCGATCTAATGCACCGTGATCGCTTGTCGTGTTTCGTGATGCCAACATCGTGAATTGACCATCTGAATTAGTGTGTAGTGTTTCAACCGTGTGCTACACTATATGAGGTAGCTGCGATTACACACATAGGGTTAATTGCAGTGCAAATAAATGACTCAGTAACTGTTCATTAACAAAATGTTGAAAGGGAACATCATGACACGTCGCACAAGACGTCAGTTCATGGAAGATTCCATGCTGGCCACAGCCATGGCAGCTGCAGCAACGACTCCGATGGTTCATGCGGAGGAAACAAAACAAAGTAACAGCCCAAATGAGAAGCTTGGCGTAGCCGTCGTCGGCGTTCGTGGCCGCGGGGGAAGTCACATCGGTGCTTTTGCGGGACGCAAGGATACAGAGATTCTGTATATCGTTGATGCTGACAGTGATGTTGGTCAACGACGAGCAAGTGAAGTTGGCAAGCGTCAGGGTGGCCGAACACCTCAGTTTGTCGAAGACATGCGCAGAGCATTCGAAGACGACCGTGTTGATATTGTCAGCATTGCAACGCCAAACCACTGGCATGCTTTGGCAGCCATCTGGGCGATCCAGGCAGGTAAAGACGTATATGTTGAAAAGCCAGTTAGCCACAACGTAAGCGAAGGCCGTCGAATTGTGGAAGCTGCACGTAAGTATGGCAAAATTGTCCAAACAGGTACGCAGTCGAGATCCAATCCTGGAATGCGACAAACGATGGATGCAATTCACACTGGTAAAATTGGTGACGTCTCGGTTGCCCGTGGTTTGTGCTACAAGCGTCGTGGTTCCATCGGAGCTCGTGGTAAGTATGACGTTCCTGGTAACGTGAATTACGATCTATGGCTTGGTCCCGCACCAGATGTGGCTCTAAGTCGCCCGCAGTTCCACTATGACTGGCACTGGCAATGGGATTACGGTAATGGCGACCTGGGGAATCAGGGAATCCACCAAATGGATCTCGCACGCTGGGCGTTGCAGGAAGAAGGCCTTTCCGATTCATGTATTAGCTTTGGTGGTCGACTTGGTTATATCGATGCTGGTGATTCAGCCAATACCCAAGTGGTTGCTCATCGGTACGGTGACAAGGCATTGACTTTTGAAGTGCGTGGCCTCGAAACGGCTCCTTACAAGGGTGCCAAGATTGGTGTCATCGTGGAAGGTAGTGACGGCTACGCGGTCATCCCGACTTACAACAGCGGCACTATTTTCGACAAGGACGGAAACAAGGTTAAGAGCTTCAGTGGCGGTGCAGATCACTTTGATAATTTCATCAAGGCTGTGCGAAGTCGCAAGATTGAAGATCTCACAGCAGATATCGAAGAAGGGCACTTGTCGAGTGCACTATGCCATCTAGGTAATATCTCATACCGTCTTGGCCAGGTTGTTGCACCGAACGAAGTTCTTGAGATTATGAAGAACTTTGATTCGGCGGATAACATGGTCGACACATTCCAGCGAACGATGAATCATGCGAAAGACCAGAAAGTGAATTTCGAGGAAACACCATTTACGATTGGTGTGCCAATTGAAATCAACACTGCTGATGAGACGATCGTCGGAAATGCCAAGGCTAATGAAATGCTAACCCGTGAATACAGAAAGCCATTTGTAGTTCCGGCAGCAGGACAAGTCTAAATTCGAATATCAGATTTTCGAAAAACGAATGGGCGTCGACTGACCCAGCGTCAGTTGGCGCCCTTTTTTCATCCATCTTGTCATTGTTTAAGAATCTAGCAGCCTGATATGAACAGCCTGGTGCCGGAGGGATTTGAGATTTTGCTGGAAGATGGGCCGGTGATGTATGTGCACAAGCCTGGTGGATTGGCGACGCAGGCCCCGCCCAATATCGATAGCCTGGAGGTGCGTATCAAGCGACATATCAAGGTGCGTGAGAACAAACCGGGGAATGTTTACCTAGCAGTTCCTCACAGGCTGGATCGACCTGTGTCAGGTGTGATGGTGTTTGCCAAGCATGTAAGAGCCGCGAAGCGAATAAGCCGCCAGTTTGAAAATCGGCTGGTTCAGAAAACTTACTGGGCCTGCGTTTCGGGTTTGGTTGAGGAAGACAGCGGTACATGGGTGGACTATTTGCGGAAGATTCCTGGTAAAGCCATGAGTGAAGTCGTCAGTGTCGAGCATTCAGAGGGGAAAAAGGCAGTGTTGCACTTTGAAGTCATGAAACGATCGGCGGGAAAGACTTGGCTCCAGATTCAACTTGAAACCGGCCGCACTCATCAGATTCGCCTGCAATTGAGTTCACGGTCCTTTCCAATCCTTGGTGACCGTTTATATGGAAGTGACGAACCATTTGGCCCGGTTACTGAAGATGAGCGTGCACGATGGATCGCACTGCATGCACGTTGCATATCGCTACGGCACCCGATGCATGACGAAGTGCAGACGGTGGAGGCGGCATTGCCGATTTACTGGCACACTGCCGGTATACACCACGACTCCTGATTGCTGACTAGAGATCGCTGCTTTGATAGCCCGGATACCCCTAACATCCGTTTAGTAGCTACCTATAATCGAGTAATCATCATCCAAGTGATTCAATATCGCGTTATCCAACAAGCATGACACTCTCATCAATTCCTCTTAGAATCGGAGCTGTATCTTATCTGAACACCAAACCGTTGGTGTATGGATTGAAACAGCGCTTGCCTGATGCCGAGATTTCTTATGATCTACCGAGTCGGCTTGCAGACGATTTGGCTGCTAGCAACTTAGATATCGCATTGATTCCCACGGTGGAGTATTTCGCAGATCCGGGTTATGAAATCATTTCGGATGCGTGTATTGCATGTCGAGGGCCTGTACTGAGTGTTTCTTTGCTGAGTCGCGTGCCAATGAATGAAATTACATCGTTGGCCTTGGATGAAGGATCGCGCACAAGTATTGCCTTAGTCCAGGTACTCTTGAAAGTTCATCATAATGTCGTTCCGAGGTTGTCTTCGCTACCGATAGGGGCATCAGCTCGAGATGTTGATGCGGATGCCGTGCTGGTGATTGGTGACCGTGCGATGACAGAACTGGAAAACGACTTTTCTTTTCATTGGGACCTTGGTGAACAGTGGTGCAAATGGAGCGATACATCTTTTGTATTTGCGATGTGGACTGCCCGTGCCAATGCTCGGTTTGATGTAAGTGTCGTGTCACATGCATTTGAAGAGGCAAGGAATGAAGGACTAGACAATCTCTCTGAGATTGCAGAGCAGGAGGCCGGAACACTTGGTTTGTCGAGTAGTCAGTGCCTTAGCTACCTGAGAGACAACTTGTATTTCTTTCTAGGTGACAGGGAACGTTCCGGCTTGAAACTATTTCGCGAGCATGCAACCTCTATGGGGTTGGTTGGCAATCCTGTTTGAACGAGAATATGCGATATGAACTCGATCACTCACATACTTGAAAAATCGGTTGCGGGAGAAAGGTTGACCTTTGATGAAGGTGTGGCGCTTTTGCGGTCGCATGACTTAGTCGCAATTGGAAAAGCAGCAAATGCTGTAACGACTCGGCTACATCCAGAGCCATATAGAACATATAACATCGATCGAAATATCAATTACACGAACATCTGCACAGCAGTTTGTGATTTTTGCGCATTTTATCGTGGACCCAAAGAAGAAGGTGGTTGGGTTCTCCCGCGTGAAGAGTTGCTCAAGAAAGTCGAAGAGACTGTTGCACTTGGTGGTGACCAGATTTTGATGCAAGGTGGACTACACCATGAATACAAGTTGGAATGGTACGAAGAATTACTTCAGGATATTCGCAATAGATTTCCAACGGTAAACCTGCATGCATTTAGTCCACCGGAGTTGTTTCATTTCACGAAGCTAAATGGGTTAAGCATCAAAGAGGTTCTTGAGCGATTAAAGGTAGCCGGACTTGGAAGTATTCCTGGTGGCGGTGCAGAGATACTTGTGGATCGTGTGCGCGATGAAATGACTCGCGGGAAAGTGTCAACGGATGACTGGCTGGAAGTGATGCGAGTTTGGCATGAAATGGGCGGCCATTCCAGTGCGACGATGATGTTCGGCCACATTGAAACGCTCGAAGAACGCATTGAGCATCTTGAACGACTTCGACAGGTTCAGGACGAGACGGGTGGATTTACGGCATTTATCTGCTGGACGTTTCAACCGGACAACACGCGCATGGATCACGTATCACCGTCAGGGTCGTATGAATACCTCAAGACTCAGGCAGTGGCTCGACTGTATCTGGACAATATTCCAAGCATCCAGTCAAGCTGGGTTACTCAGGGACTCAAAATCGGACAACTTGCTATGCTCTACGGCGCCAATGACATGGGTAGCCTGATGATCGAAGAGAATGTCGTCGCAGAAGCAGGGACCGTGCATTACCTAACACTCGATGAAATCCGTGATGCGATCGTGGAAATCGGATTTGAGCCGAGACAGCGCAATGTCCATTACGAGTTGATGGATCCTGAACACGAAAAGATGGCCGTGGAAGCCAATCGTAAATGGCTCGCCGATCGCCAAGTGAAAAATGTCTATGAGCTTGTCTAACGTGAGCTGGATGATTCCTGTTTGAGAGGAAAGTGGAGATGATCGTTGTTCGTGATTTGACGAAGGTCTATCCCGATTTGCAGCAGGGAGAGATACAGGCGGTCAAGGGGCTGAGCTTTCAGGCTGAGCCGGGCGAAGTGTATGGTTTGCTTGGTCCCAATGGTGCAGGTAAGACCACTGTGCTGCGAATCATCTCGACCATGTTAAAGCCGACTGGTGGACAGGTAACCGTAAATGGTTTTGATGTTGTTGAGCAGTCTTGCGATGTTCGGCGCAATATCGGATTTGTTTCCAACAACACCGGTGGCTATGACCGAATGACAGCGGTTGAAATGGTTGAGTTCTTTGGCCGCTTATATGGGCTCAGTGAAGAACGCCTGCAGGAACGAATTGAAATTGTCTTTGACCAATTACAAATGAATGGATTCCGTGAACGTCTTGGCGGAAAAATGTCGACCGGGATGGGGCAAAAAGTTTCGATTGCCAGGGCCATTATCCATGATCCGCCGGTGTTAGTATTTGATGAAGCAACGGTCGGATTGGATGTGCTCGTTGCCCGTTCTTTAATTGAGACGATTGGCGAATTTCAGGATCAAGGCAAATGTATCATCTTCTCAACTCACCACATGCGAGAGGTGGAACGACTGTGTGAACGTGTCGCCATAATGTACGAAGGGACCATGTTGGCCGAAGGCAATGTTAAAGAGCTTCGCGAGACACATGCCCAGGATGACCTTGAAGACTTGTTCTTTGACTTGATTTCGAATTATGACCGAAAGAAAGAGTCGCAAGCTATCTCTACTGAGGAGATGGATGCATGAACTGGTCAAATGTGAAGCTAGTATGCCACCGTGAATTAAGAGATCAGTGGCGTGATCGTCGTACGATGTTTACGACGCTGGTTTTGCCCTTAATCACGTATCCCATCATGGGATTAATCATGGTTCAGGTGGCCCAATTCGTAAGTGAACACTCCTCTAAAGTTGATGTTTATGGCGCTCACTATCTTGAGGGACACGATCCAGCTTTACTCGATGGCGAGAGAAATTCGGAGGTTAGTTTTGCAGATTCGCTTAGTGAAGCAGACCTGCGGACGGAACATACAGTTAAGTTACTCGAGATCAAAAGGACGCCTGTTTCTCAGGATGAATGGACTCTCGAAGGGGTTAAAGAAGATGCAATTCGAAAGATTGAAGCCAAGGAAATTGATGCGGCACTTGTGATCCCGCCAAGGCTAGGTGAGTATCTGAATCGACTGGTAAACGAGGCGGAGTATTTGGGAGAGGTGGCCGACCCAACGGTGGCACCACTTGGTGAAGAGGTAATCTCGCCGTATGTAATTTCAAATTCTGTAACCGATCGATCAAGGCTTGCTGGTGAACGTCTTGAAGATGTTCTGCATACCTGGCACGGAATGCTCGTTGATACCTACTTTGAAACAGGGCAAATTCCAAAACAGCTTGCCAACCCGTTCCAGATAGAACAGATCGACATTGCGCCTACGGAAAGTAAGTCCGCCGCGTTCTGGGCACGTATCATCCCCTTCATGTTGCTAATGTGGACACTCACCGGTGCCTTTTACCCTGCGATTGATTTGTGTGCGCGTGAGAAAGAACGCGGTACTCTGGAAACATTATTGGTGGGGGCAGCAAGTCGGCTGGAAATCGTCGGAGGAAAACTACTGACCGTTATGGTCTTTAGCATGTTGATCTCGATATTCAATATCATCAGCATTTGGCTTACTAGTTCATTCGTAGTATCCAAAATTCCGCTCGGCGATGACTTCGGTGGTATTCCATTGATGGCTATGGTTTGGGCAACCGCGATCGTTATTCCGCTTGCTGCCTTATTCAGTGCGCTGTCGCTAACCGCCGCGACATTCGCCCGCAGTACAAAAGAAGGGCAGTACTATCTCATGCCACTGATCTTCTTATGCATGCCATTGATGTTGGTCAGCATGATGCCCAATATCGAGTTGGACTTAGGCAATGCGATGGTCCCTGTTTGCGGCGCAGCATTGCTGCTACGAGAGTTAGTTCAAGGCAACATGGAGACTGCATTGCGATATGCCGTACCAGTGATCGGTGTGACACTGTTCTGTTGTTACCTCTCGATTCGGTGGGCGACAGCCCAATTCAATAATGAGTCAGTGCTGTTCCGGGAAAGTGAGAAATGGAATTTCCAGTTGTGGATCACGCACATATATCGATATCGAAAGCCACTTCCTACCGCTGCTGCCGCCGTTGGATTCGGAGTTCTCTTGCTGTCGATACGGTTTGCCGTGATGTTTGCGGGCGGAATGCCCGAGCGATGGTCGTCATTTGCTTCCAAGCAATCCATAACGATGATTCTGACAATTGGATTACCACCCATACTTTTTGCTTTTTGGCTAAGTCGCAATTGGCGGCAGACTCTGAAGCTGAATCTACCCTGTAGTAATCGTCTAACGCTCCTGTTGCTTGCTGCCTTGATTCCACTCTTGTTACAACCACTGATGATTTATTTGCAGATGTTCATTCAGTGGTTGTATCCGGTCAATGCAATGAATGGTGCGGGGTTGGAACAAATCAACGCCATGCTTGAACAAGCCCCTCTGTGGAGTGTGCTCTTTGTAATTGCAGTCTTACCTGCCGTTTGCGAAGAGCTCGCCTTTAGAGGATTTATGTTGTCCGGCTTGCAGACTGATTCCAAGCCATGGTCCTCAATTTTTATTACCGCGGCATTTTTTGGATTAGCCCATGGGATGCTGCAACAGTCCCTAAATGCTTTTCTTGTAGGAATCCTGATAGGTTACCTCGTCGTTAGGACCAACAGTCTTTGGATTGGGGTTATCTACCATTTTGTGCACAACGGGTTTACCGTCGTTCTTAGGGAAGTTGGCACACCTACCGGTGACGGTGGTGTTTCTTTTGAAGAATCACGGCTGGGTTTCTTGTACGCTTCAAGTGGT
>JAKUOW010000132.1 GCA_022451045.1 Pirellulales bacterium
CGGTATGGGCCAATTTGGTGGAGGCATGTGCGGCAGATTCGGTGGAATGATGGGTGGATTCGGCGGTATGAATGCAAGCCCCTTTGCCGGAGGTATGGGTGGCATGGGTATGATGGGCATGGGAGGCATGGGCATGATGGGAATGGGTGGTATGGGTATGGGTATGGGTGGCATGGGCGGTGGTCAGGCTCAACGTGGCTTCTCTGCTGATGCTGTAAGTAGGCGTAATGAAATCCTCCCAGATGACCAACAACTCACTTCCGACCAGATTCGGGCATTGCAAACTGCATCAGCGAGCTCCGAAACCGGTGGTGCCGATGCGGAAACGATACAAGAAGTCACCTCGCAAGAGCCACCCATTCACGTCGCGATAAATCAACAACACGGCATGATTATTGTCCGCACGAGTGATAAGCAAGCAATGGAGTCTATCGAACAGCTTATAGACGAGCTTGACCGTCCAACACCACAGGTATTGCTTGAGGTCAAAATACTGGAAGTAACTCTCGGCGATGAATTCCAGTCGGCGTTTGATTTTGAAATGACAACCGGTGATCGGACTCAGATCACAAACGATGATGGAGTTCCAATAACGGACACAGTATTAAACACAGCAACACAGGGAATGCTTGGTAGTTCCACGACAATGCTCCAGCAAGCACACGCGTTGGGTACAGGAAACTTCGAACTGGATGCCGAAGGTTCAACCTTTGTTTACCAATTCCTAAACAATAACTTCCGTGCACGTGTGCAATTACTGGAAGAAGAGAATCGTGTGAACATTGTTGCTACACCAATGTTATTGGCATCGAATAATCGCCCCGCCTCGCTGCGTATCGGTGAACAACGGAGATTAACCGACGGAGCGACGACGATCAGCAACACATCGGTTGGTGGTCAGGCCCAAGGAACTACCGTTGCGACTTCACAACAACAAGTTGGCACGACATTGATGTTGCTTCCCAAAATCAACGCCGATCGCACTGTTACGATGACTATCTTCCAGGAACGCACGGGAGATGACACGGGTAAACAGGATTCGATACCGATTTCGGCAGAACAAACCGTATCCCGACCAGTAATCAGTAATGCAACAACCGTAAACACAATCGTAGCCAAAGACGGTCTGACTGTTGCGATTGGTGGATTGGTTGAAGAACGTGTTGTACGCCGGCAATTAAAAGTGCCGCTACTTGGTGACTTGCCAACCATTGGGCAACTATTCCGTAAGGAATTCAATGTGGATCAGAAAACTGAACTAGTGATTCTCATCACACCGCATGTAATTACTACACCACAGCAAGCCCGACGGACTACTGAACAGAGAATGGCCGTTTTGTCTAAGAGTAATTACATTCGCAACGGTATGAAAGACACAAGCGAATACCCTGGAGTGAAAAACCTGCCTCCTGATTACGGGCAAGGTATTCCGTTTTCATTGTTCCCGGAACGAAGTAATAACGCAGCACCGACAGGCAATTAACGACTAAATTGTCGCTCAATAACCGATGCTGTTATTGGCCTAATCGGTCCACCGCTGTAGTGCTATCCTCGTCCGGTGAAAGTAAGTAGCCAATCAGATCCCTGATTTCATGGCGTGTAAATGTATTGAGTAGTCCGGTTGGCATGAGTGAAGTTTTTGACCGAACGATCTGCTCCACGTCCGAACGTCGAATGGTCTGCCTGGCAAATGGCTTAAACGGATCGACTCGCACCTGAAAGTTATCTCCGCCAAGATTCACGATTTGACCGGTGACCTGCTGCCCACTTTTCAAAATAAAAATCGACTGCGCATATTGAGGTGCAATCACCTTGCTCGGATTGAGCACATGATCCAGTACAACGGCCGGAGCATATCTTCCAGCAAGACCATTTAGATTGGGTCCAAGCACACCACCGCTACTACCGACACGATGGCAGTTATCACATCTTGCTGACCGAAATACCGACTTACCACTTGAGAGCACGGCCGACTTTAGTGACTCTTTGTCAACGCTCTCCATCAGATCCTCCAACGTCCACTCAGCAACCACCGGTCGCTGCTCCCGCTCAACATCCTCTTCCAACGAGATTCCCAATTGCCCTGCTAGCGCAGCAAATTGTTCGCTCTGCGCCCGGTACTTGCGAGTGGTAAGTTCCTTAAATTCGCCTACATCAAGCGAGTCTCTTAATCGCTGTTTTTGTTGTGCCGTAAAGCCCTCTACTCCGGTTGATGCGAACATCCTTAGATAGTGAATCTGCTGCATCATAGAATCGGAGTTTTCTAATACCGTGAGCGTGCGATCAACGAAGTCTTCCGTGCCCAGATTGAACAACAGAGTTGCTAATTCTCGATCAATACTTTTGTTTTGACTCGGGTAGTAGCGATCAACGACCCTTAAGACTTGATCTCGCTGGCCGCTAGTAAACGATCCCATTCGCTGTGATGCCAGATTAAGTACCCGAATTGCTGAGTGGCGCTGTAGATGGTTTAATTCGCTCCACGGCAATTTCTCAACAGAGTCGAGAATCTTTTGTTTCAGGTTTAGGTCTCCTTTACGAGCCAAGACGATGCATGCTTCAAGAACCTGTGAATGCGAAGAATCTGCATCCAACCAACTACTCCAACTTGCTATCGGTTGGTATTCCAGAGCCACACGTGCTGCATAGCGCACTGCCCGATCAGGTGAACCAAGGTTCGCCCATATAATCTTGAGCTCTTTTGGGTCGACAATGCGATGAAATGATTCCAGTTGCCGTCGGAGCAGCACCACTTCACTTGGTTTTGGATTTGAGATTATTCGGCGATCCACCGGCCCATCGTAATACACACGATAAAGTTGCGAAGGATTACCGCGGCCACCCGTTGTAAAGTAGAGTGCTCCATCATTACCTACTGCAATATCGGTAACCGGTAATGGTTGTCCACTAATAAAGAATTCCCAATCAGCCGAATACGATGCTCCCTCCTGTTTTAGATGCAGGGCATAAATATGGCCGTAACTCCAATCACAGGCAAATAACGCATTTGCAAATCTCATGGGAAAGTCCGCTTCGTATCCAAATGCGATGCCCGTGGGTGAACCCGGTCCTACCTCTCTCACCGGTGGTGGATTATCCGGATAGTAGGATTGAAGATTATCTTCGCTTTGGCGCCAGCCCAAATCTGCACCATTTGTCAGGTGATATAGATTTGTCGGACGGTACCATGGCAGTCCCATAAATCCTTCATTATCCGAGTCGTATGTAAACAATTCACCGAATTGATCAAAAGCGATATCAAACGAATTCCGTAGCCCGTGTGCAAACACTTCACGCTTTTTACCATCAGGCGAAATACGCATTACAAATCCCTGATGTGCCGGTGCTTTCATAAACTCCGTTGGCTCGATACTGGAAACATGATTACGAGTGATACCTTTGGGAAGCTGGGTAGCATTTCCAGCGATGAAATACAGCCATTGGTTTTGTGGTCCCACGACAATTCCATGGCCTCCATGCTCTCCCTGACCTGGGATCTTCAAAATCATCTCTGCTGCAGCAAAATTTCCTTTCCCATCGATATCTTTCAATCGAAACACACCGGTATCTGGAATACCCGCAGCTGTAACCGCATACAAGCTACCAAACGCATAAGTCAAACCATGCGCGGCACCAATCTCCACATCTAGGCTTTCGATGTGTGTTTTTCCGCCTGCTTGGCCAAGAGGTGCTGGTGTGATTCGAAGTAGACCTTTGCCAGTTGACGATGCGATGATCCGTCCTTGTGGATCAAACGTAAAATTAATTAACGAGGCATAATCTCCCGGCACGTCGATTAGTTTCTCGGCTTTAAACCCCTGTGGAATCTTCAGCTCACTTGCCTTCTGAACCGGAAACTCCATGGCATAAACAGACAATCCGACTGACATGGAAAGAAGTACCGTAACAGTCGGCCACAGAAATATTCGCAACGCATTGCTAGTCATGAGAAAAGGATCCGGGGGATGTTAATCAAACCTCAAGCGATAATGTCGTGCACGACGTTACCGGCAACATCTGTAAGGCGAAAGTCACGACCATTCAATCTGAATGTGAGCTTCTGGTGATCAAGACCACATAAGTGAAGAATGGTTGCGTGCAAGTCATTCACACTCACTCTGTTTTCTACAGCAACATTGCCAATTTCATCCGTTGCACCGTAATGCGTGCCACCTTTCACTCCTCCACCTGCCATCCAATAGGTCATTGCATGAGGATTATGATCTCTTCCCGTTCCACCTTTTTGCACGATGGACAAACGACCGAATTCGCCACCCCAAACAACGAGAGTAGACTCCAGTAATCCACGACGATCCAGATCCTCAAGCAGGGCGGCAATTGGCTGATCGGTCTCACCGGCAAATTGGCCGTGGTTTTTGGAAATTGAGTTGTGGCCATCCCAACTGCGAGCATTTTCGTTTCCGCCGCTGTAGATCTGAATGAATCGCGTACCGCGCTCTACGAGGCGCCGCGCCATCAGGCACTGCTTTGCAAAGTGATCACAACGGTCTACTCCAACACCGTATAGATCGTGCGTCTCCTGAGATTCCATCGCAATATCCAACGCTTCCGGCGCTGCCTTCTGCATCCTAAATGCCAGCTCGAAACTATTGATACGCGTTTCAAGCTCGACTTCTTCCGGACGAGTCTCAAAATGCTGTTCATTGAGCATCTTCAAGAATGACAACATCGCTTGCTGTTGATCGCCATTTACGTTTGGAGCGGGATCAAGGTTATCAATAGGTTTTCCATTGGGCTTGAGCCACGTTCCCTGGTACACACTTGGCAGAAAACCCGCTCCCCAGTTTTGTGCATATCCTTTTGGCAGACCGCGGTTAAGTGGATCTGACATTGCTACAAATGCCGGGAGATCTTCATTCTCTGTACCAAGTCCGTATGTTACCCAGGATCCAAGTGACGGGAATCCCATTCGCTTCATGCCCGTATTGATCATGAAGAGAGCTGGGCTGTGGTTATTGGATTCCGTGTGGCATGAATGAATGAAGGACATCTTGTCCACATGCTTAGACATCTGCGGGAAAATTTCAGAAACCCATGTCCCGGATTCCCCATGTTGTTTGAATTGAAACGGGGACTTCATGATCGGTCCGACATTCCCAGTAAAGAATCCTGTGTTCTTGTCGAATCCCTCTAATTCCTGCCCATCGTGTTTGGCAAGTTCCGGTTTGTAGTCCCACGTATCAACCTGACTTGGTCCGCCATTCATAAACAGCCAGATGACACTTCTTACTTTAGACGGAAAGTGTGCAGAGCGAGACGCAAGGGCACTCTTGGCAGCATTGGCACTAGAGGTTAATCCTGTGCCTGCAAGTAATGCACTTAGAGCAATTGCTCCCATACCTCCACCGCTTCTCTGCAGAAGTTGACGTCTGGTTAAACCACTTGTGATTTGAAGATCATTCATTTCGATTATTCTTACGTACCTTAATAGATGTAGCAGAATTCATTTAGGCAGAGCATTACCTGTATAAGGTCAGCCATTGCCAACTGCTCAGCAGTTGAAACACCCGTACTTTTATAGGATTCGGTTTGTTGTGAGAGAAAAGCTACCGCCTGCTGAATCTCCTGCTTGCTCGGCTCCCGGCTCAAACTACGCATATAGAGTTCATGCACAACGGCGGTCTCATCTGAAGATTCACCTAACAACTGCTTTGCTCCATCCACACAGTATTGTCTGATGTTTGGATTATTCATCAACAAAAGCGCTTGAGGTGCAACGGTTGTCGTTGGTCGCTGTCCTTGACTAACCAGAGGTTCAGGAGAATCAAACACTTGTAACATTGGGATGAGCTTACTCCGCTTAATCATGAAGTAGATACTCCTCCGTCTCATCGATTCATCCAGAGTACCTGCTCCGTACATCGTGTCGTCAAGCTGATTGGAAACTTTCAGGATCGAGTCACGGATGGCTTCTGCTTCGAGCCGTCGAGGAGCAAATCGCCAGACGAACTTGTTCTGCGGATCTTTGATCGACCATTTTGAATCAAACTCTGATGATTGCTGATAGGTATAACTTGACAGGATTAAACGATGGATGTGCTTAAGACTCCAGTCAGATGAGATTAATTGAGCAGCGAGCCAATCTAGTAGTGCCGGATGCGTTGGCAATTCTCCTTGGACGCCAAAGTCGTTTGTGGATGAGACGATACCACGGCCGAAGTGGTGATACCAAAGTCGGTTGACAATGACACGTGCCAGGAGATTTCCTGCACCGTGTTCACTGTCGGTCATCCAGTTTGCCAAAGCGCGACGACGGCCCGATGTTTTACCGCTGTTTTCGGGCGACTCTTGCCAACGGTCGATACTATCAACCTCCGGAGATAACACCTGCAGGAACGCCTGACTCGCCTCTCCATTCTTTTGTCTCACATCTCCACGCTTGAGGAAATAAAACTCTTCAAAGAAGTCTTTGCCTTGTGTGTGATGGCGTAGTGGTGTTACACCTTCACTCACGATCATGACGGTTTCGACATTGGTTGTTGGCTTTTCCTTTAGGTGTGCTTTGCGTTTGCTATCCAGTTCTTTCCAAGTCGCATCCTGAAATTTATACCACTGTAACACCAATTGAATTTCGTCATCGCTACGAGCATCGTGTGGTTTTTCCAGTATCGCTGCCACATTCTCAGAAACGCTCGGGCCAAGTAATTCTGCGTCAGGATTTGCTCCGACGGTAATTTTGAAATGACCGAATATGTGCTTAGTGTTACCGTTAAATGACAATGTCATTCTCAACCGGTGGCCAGACTCATCATCAAGCGGCTCTGCTAATGTAAAAATCCCGGCGTGATCTTTACCAAACTCAGGGTCGATTGCCCAACCAGTATTTGGTTTATCGTCAATCACCGTTCGAACATGAAGACCTTCGTTTTGATTAAAAGTAGCGCGTGCTGCTGTGAATTTTGCATCCTTTAGTTCGTTTGGTGTAGTAAGTGGTGCGATTCCAGCATGTAGATTTGTGAATTGGAAATTGCCATTTGAAGCAAGTCCGGGGCCACCTGCATTCAACGTTGGATCAGCAAAAGCCTCTACTCGAATTGCACGTATATCTCGTCTGTGACTATGAAACTCAAAAGTGAATGACTCTTGATTCGTTGCAGACGATGGTGTGACCTTAAATGATCCATCGTCTAATCGTTTGATTTCCGATCCTTTCTCCGATGTAACATCGAAGAACTTCATTGTGTACCAACTATAATTCGGCTGATCTCCCTGAGACGCTTCCCATTTCACAAATGACTCAAGAAGCCTTGCTGTTGCGTACTCCTTAACCGCATCCACAAAAAGCTGATGACTCGCCTCGAATGCGGCTAGGCGTTGCGGCAAGTCAGCATCTGGCATTTCAATTTGCTGGTTGGAACGGACAGCCGTTGTAAAGGTCGAAGTGAATCGGTAGTAATCTGCACTTGGGATGGGATCAAATTTATGATCATGACATCTGGCACACCCGATCGTAAGACCAAGCATTGCGGTGCCGGTCGTCGCCGCCATATCATCAAGGGCATCGTAGCGCGATGGCTCAACTTCATTGGCGGTAATCTGTGTCGGAAATACCCCAGCACCTAGAAACCCTGTCGCCATCATGGCTAACGGGTTATTTGGTTCGATCTCATCTCCGGCAAGCTGGAATCGCGTGAACCGGTCGTATGGCATATCCTGATTCAATGCTTTAATTACAAAATCTCTATAGTGGTACGCATGGGGTCGATCGTAGTCATGCTCAAATCCGTGGCTTTCTGCGAATCTGGCAACGTCAAGCCAATGCCGCGCCCAACGCTCTCCATAGCGTGAGTCGGACAAAACATAATCGACTGTCGCGGATAGTACTTTGTCTGCGGGATTGTCCATCAACGTTGCAATTTCTGCTGATGTGGGTGGCATGCCTAGCATGTCGAGGAAGATGCGTCTGACTAGTAATGGACTTGGCGCTTTCTTGTTTACCTCTAACCCGCTTTCTTCAATTCCCGCTGCGATAAAGTGGTCGATCGGATTCTGAGGATTTGGATGGAGGTCCGATCTGATTTTGACCATCGCAAGCGGTTGATATGCCCAATAGTCCTTTTGCGCCTGATCGATTCGTCGTCGAGTCCACGCGTCTGGTTCTTTGTCAGATTCGACGAGCGGTCTGTCATATGCTGCTCCTAAATCGATCCAGGTCATGATTGTTCCAAGGAGTTTGTCGTTCAGCTTACTGCTGTTCTTCGGCATCGCAGGTTCTTCACGATGGTAGAGCAAATCCGCGAAATAACTCTCGTTAGCCTTACCGATTTCTGTTTTCAACTCGGTTACGCCACCAGCCAAAAACTCTTTTCGGGTAGCAACTGAAAAATCGCTCTCTGTCTTTTCACCGCCATGACACTGCAGGCAATGTGATACGAGCACTTGGCGTACCGTGGTCTTAAATAGCTTGAGACTCTTGGCCATTTTCTCAGCGTGTGCAGGATCAGTTGGTTTTTTGTCTTCATCTTGCCCGAAACTCGTAGACATAAATGTCAGGAAGATAGCTAAAGACAACGTTGAAATAATACGCATGCTTGGGTGTTTCCCTTTGGTTAATTCTTCAGCATTCTATTTTCCATGTTTGGGCGCAGACTTCAAAGGTAGCGCGGCGAAATGAGCTCTGGACTTATATAATCAGGAGTGTGATTTCTGGCGAATTAGACACCAATCGCGACTCTATTTAGTACGAGCAATCAATGAGCATTATCAAACACCCTTCTAACCGCCGTGCATTTCTAGGTACCACGCTTGCCACGAGTGTCAGTGCCTTCGCGACTCCACAATTACTGGCCGCAGACGGGATAAAGATCGAAGTCACTGAACAGAAGGTGATTTCTCTTCAAAAAGAGAAGTATCACGGCTGGCCTACTTTGGCTCAACGAAAGAATGGCCAACTTCTACTTGTCTGTTCCGGTGGCCGTGAGACACACGTGTGTCCGTTCGGACGCGTTGAGCTGATGAGATCAAATGACGGTGGTGCGACCTGGTCATACAGCCAGGTCATTATGGACACTCCAATAGACGACCGCGATGCCGGGATTCTCGAAACAAGTGAAGGTACGTTGTTGGCTACAACGTTTACGTCACTTGCATATGAACCTATTCTCGTGAAAGCAAATGAGACGCAAGACTGGGATGCAGCACGAATGGCGCGATGGAACGGTGTTCACAACCAACTGAATGAAACACAACGAAATAACCTCCTTGGAAACTGGATGCTTCGTTCGGGGAATGGTGGAAAGACGTGGTCGCGACCCTATCGGTGCTTGGTACATAGCCCACATGGCCCAATTGAACTTAAAGATGGAACGCTGTTCTATGCGGGCAAACAACTTTGGACCGAAGAACCAAAAATCGGAGCTGCGGTTTCCACGGACGATGGACGTACTTGGAAAATGCACAGTACGATTTCGGCACGTGACGGCGATGACTACCGTAAGTATCACGAACTACACGCGGTGGAGACGCAGAGTGGAAAGATTATCGCTCACATTAGAAACCACAACTCTAAAAGCGCCGGTGAGACGCTGCAGTGTGAATCAACAGATGGTGGCCGGACTTGGTCGCCGGTTCACTCGATAGGCGTTTGGGGATTCCCATCACACTTGCTTCGACTCGACGACGGGCGTTTGCTTATGTCATACGGCTATCGTAACAGGCCGTTTGGAAATCAAGTGCGGACCAGTGAAGACGAAGGAGAGACTTGGTCTGCACCGATCACTTTGTCAGATGATGCTGTGGGTTATGATCTTGGCTATCCATCGACAATACAACGGGCCGATGGAATGTTTGTGACCGTCTGGTATGAGAAGCTTGCTTCGTCTGAATTCGCGCAATTGAGACAGGCCACTTGGAAGCTTTTATAGGATGGCTATTAGCTGTCCGCGTCTTCCATTGGTTTTTCTGAAAGCTGGTAGACCTCTACGAGCCCATCATTGCTGACGTATTCTTCCGGCATTACATGCCGACCGTTGCCAGTACGCCCATTTGTCTCGTATCGTGATACGGCCAGTCGCATTCCATCCGGATGGACGTCTACTTCGTATCCGCTGAGCATCTTAATGGCATGTATCGGTTCCGGCTTTTCAACATCCCAAAATGAAAGTGATGCTCCGGCCTGCCCTTCGCCAACGCCAACCAGCGTGCCGTCTGACAGAAAACACATCCCGTTAATAGGTCCATCCGCTTTAATCGTTGGCTTAAGCTGTATCACCTCGGTAGCGGAATCTAAGTCAACTATTGATATCAGCGGATCACCCGGACAAAACGAATTGCTTTTGGCATTTGTGAAACCGCCGCACGCCAATAGGTTGCGAGTGGTATCAATGGCCATACATCGCACACCGCCCACATGCGCCAGAAAATTATCGAGCCGAGTATGAAGAACCGATAAATCGAATTCTCGAATAAGGTTACCTTTCTTATTCCACTGGCGAACCATGCCGAGCTGATCACCACTAAAGATGTCACCTGTCTCCGGATGAAAAATTAGGCTGAATATATATCCCTGATGACCTTCTAACTGGTCGGTCGATTTTCCCTTTGCATTCCAAATTCGAACCGATAGGTCATTACCGCCTGTGGCAATTCTCGAACCATCTGGACTGACCGTTACTTTTCTAATCCAACCGTTATGAGAACCTATCTTTTGCCAAATCTGCTTAGGCTGGTCGAGACTATAATCCCAGCACGTAAGCGTACCGTGATAATCACCGGAATACATGCGTTTCGATTCACTATCAAATGCGAAATCTCCAACCCACGTGTCATGTGATTCAAACAAGATTTGTTGTTCTGTTTCAAGATCCCATCGGATAATGGCACCATTGATACCCGCGGCGAACACGAATCTCCCGCAAGGGCTAAATCGGGCTGCGGTAATCTGGCGTTGCCATTGAAACTTGCTTTGCACCCACGCTTTCGTAACATCAAATGGTATGGCTGAAGAGACACTCATGATAGAAGCTCCTCAATTACGCCATAGTCGTCGTGGGCAATCGGCAGTGGTTGCCCGTCAATGTGATATTCCGTGGTATGAGAGTTTATGTCCATCGCTTTAAAGACGGTATGGAAAATATGCCCAATATCAATTTCACGGTCGTCGACCCAGGCACCGTTGT
>JAKUOW010000133.1:0-5199 GCA_022451045.1 Pirellulales bacterium
ATGACTTATTTGATTTCTTCAAATAATTGCAGATATGCATTGCAGGATTGCTGGTCAGAGAAAGATGAGTGAGCCATTGCCTGAAGCTTGTGACCGTCGATCGGGTTTTGCAGCATGTACAGAATTTTTTCGGCCATCTTGTCCGAATCACCGACCGGTACGAGTCCTCTCGCGAGGTCTTCCACGAGTATTTCGGCAGGACCTGACGGACAATCTGTCGCCACGACATTGCATCCACATGCCATTGCTTCGATCAATACGGTTGGAAGTGCCTCCCATCTGGATGACAATACAAACAAATTGGCTTGGGTCATCCACGAATACGGATTCTTGCTAAAGCCCGCTAAGAGGATATCTTCTTCCAGACCGAGGGACCGGACTTGAGATTCCAGTTTCGATTGCAATTCACCAGTGCCGAGTAACACGAGTCGTAGTGTGCGTTGTTTTCGAGCAATGGCGAAAGCTGAGATTAAAGTGGTGAAATCTTTTTGAGGTGTCAGCCTGCCAACACCCAGCACGACAGGGACTTCGTCTTGCAACCATCTCTGGTCGTTATCGAGATTCGCCTTGTTCATCATTGCATCGGTGACGACTGGGTTGTAAATCACATGTACGGACTCAGGTGGTAGAGATAATGTCTGCTCAAGGTCGCGTGCAGCACCTTTAGAAACGGCAATAATTGCATCAGCATGCTTGTAGACTCTGCGTGCGATTGGCTTGATGAGTTTGTCGCGTAGCTTCACTCCCTTGTACGCGCTCATCGTCAGATGCTCTACGACAACACACTTGGGCTTGGCATTTGATTTCCTGACTGCACGAATAGCGGCGATATTCGCATGGCTGAGGTGGGAGCACAGAACATCCGGGCGTCGATCATCAATGTACTGAGCTAGTTTGCCGATCGACTTGCGCACCTTTGTGGTGCCTAGGTTTATCAATTCGACGCCGGTCGGAATTTGGTCACGGAATGCACCGCTTGCTTCGGCAACGACGATGTTGACTTTGTGTCCCGCCCGGGACCACCCGTTACAGAGATTCAGCGCAACTCTTTCTGCGCCACCTCCGAACAATGATGGGATAAAACAGGCGATATGCATTCCGAATCCGTCGTCCAAACCGCGGGTGTTGTGGAATGCCGTCTTAAGCAATGAAATCCAAGGCTAAACTACGGCTGGCCAAGTAGATGTCCAAACGGAGTTAGTGCATCACTAATCGCAGTATCTATTGGCGTTGTGTCATCTTGTAGTACTACGATGTAATCACGCGGATAGATCGCATAATCGAACATCGGTTCAATGCGAGCGTGGGAATTGTTGAATTCCACATCCAGAGGGATGTACCTTAACGGATCCTTCGTGGCACGCTTGAGCCTGATTTTCATCCCGGAAAATCTGCGGTGAGCTCCGGATTGATGCAGTGCATCGGAGATGACCATGTTGGGTTTATATGGCAACGTCACGCGGTCTTTGCTGCCGCTGGCTGAGCGAAATTCCACGGTGTAGGTTTTCGCTGCCGAATTCGGCATGCCGTTTGGCCCGGAAGCTAGCCGGGTCGTACCTTGTTTTACAGCCGCAACTTGATCCGCTGTCATCGGAAGCGATGTTGCTGCTCGACGTTGTCGCATTCCTTTACAACCGCAAAGTGCAATTACGATGGCTGCCAGGTAGACGTAACGAAGCAATCGTTCTAGGGATGGCTTCATTTTTAAATTCTCCAAAGTGTGGGAACGAATTGGATTTAGAGTAACAACGTGCTGGGGGGTCGCTGTTGACTCTATTTGCCACTTGCAAGGCACCCAATCGTCCGTAGATGCGCACGGTCTTTAGAGAAATTGAAAAAAGAATGAAAGTCTTAAGTCGAGACGCTTGGTTTAAGAAAAATCTCTCGGTGTGATACGACCCTGCACCCGTCCGGGTAGCCCCTGAATTCGGAGGAAACCTTCCGCATCATCCTGGTTGTATGATCCACCGCCTTCCATGGTGGCAATTCCTTCGTCGTAAAGGCTATTACCACTGCTGCGGCTGTCAACCATGATGTTGCCCTTATAGAGCTTCAGAGTGACTTCACCATTGACCTTTTGACATGCGTTTTCGATGAAAGCCAGCAGTGCATCCAGTTTTGCGTGATACCAGAATCCGTAGTACACCAGTTCGGCGACTTCCGGTGACAGTCGATCGCGGAGATGAACCAGATCGCGATCCAGGGTCAGTTGTTCGACGTACATCAAGGCATCATAAAGAATGGTCATACCAGGAGACTCATAGACGCCACGGCTTTTCATGCCGACGAATCGATTCTCCACCATATCGATACGGCCGATACCATTACGACCGCCGATTTCATTGAGCTTCAGAACAATCTCTAGTGGATTGAGCGATTCACCGTTGATTGAGACCGGTGTTCCGGCTTCAAAACGCACTGTAACCGACTCGGCTTCTTCCGGTGCTTCCTGTGGTGAGACTCCCATACCAAATTCAACGATTTCCACACCGTTGACGTCCAGATCTTCGAGTTGGCCTGCCTCATAGCTAATGTGGAGGCAGTTTTCATCGCTGCTATAAGGCTTCGCTGTAGATGCTTTGACTGGAATATTCTTTTCTTCGCAATACTGAATCAACTCCGTTCGCCCCGGGAATTGGTCGCGAAATTCCTTGATTCGCCATGGTGCGATTATTTCAATGGATGGATCGAGTGCTTCTGCAGCCAGTTGGAATCGGCATTGGTCATTTCCTTTGCCGGTTGCACCATGTGCGTACGCCGTCGCGCCAACTTCTCTTGCAACTTGCAAACAGACTTTGGAAATCAAGGGTCTGGCGATGGAAGTACCTAGCAGGTAGATACTTTCGTATTTGGCTTGCCACTTCAGTACGGGAAATGCGAAGTCGCGACACATTTCTTCCTGTGCATCGACAATGCGAGCGCTTGCTGCGCCGATGTCACGAGCCTTTTGAAGGATTTCTTCTCGATCTTCACACGGTTGTCCTAAATCCACGTAGACGGCATGTACGTCGTATCCGCGGTCCATGAGCCATCCGAGAATGACGGATGTATCGAGGCCACCGGAATATGCGAGTACGCAACTTGGCATGATTGCTTCCTTCAAAAAGCTGCTTAATGGGGTTATTTATGTCATTCTTGTTTGAGACTCTAATACTGACAAGGTGTTAGCTATGACGTGTTCGCAGATAGGTGGCGGATGTCCGACTTGAGAATCATTGAAATACTAAATGCATTGGCAGATGGATCAAAATCTGTCTCTGAAGTAAGTGAACTATTGTCTCTTGCTCCACAGGCCATGGCGGAGGTCACTTTAGACCTCGATCGAATTGATCGGTGCGGATTCCCGGAGGTCGTCTATGGAGAAAACAAGTCAGCTGAGACCATCGTCGATATTTTTGAGGCTCTGCGCAAAGCGAATCAGCCGCTGTTGGCTACGAGGGTAACCGAAGAGAAAGCCAGCGTGGTTTGTGGTCAGCTATCTGATGTGTCGTATAACACAGTGGCCAGGACAATTCGTAGTCGCGAGTCAAACCTGCAATTGAAGGGAGTCGTGGCTGTCGTTTCGGCCGGGACGAGTGACTTGCCGGTTGCCGAGGAGTGTGTAGAGACGCTTCGCTGGATGGGTGTTGAGCCACTTGTCATTCACGATATCGGCGTAGCAGGCCCGGAGCGATTGCTTCAAAACGTGGACCGCTTGCGCACGGCAGATGTTGTCATAGTTGTTGCCGGAATGGAAGGTGCATTGCCTAGTGTCGTTGGAGGTCACGTCGACGTACCTGTTATTGCTGTGCCAACCAGCGGTGGATATGGAGCTGCACGGGGAGGAATGGCCGCACTCTTGGGAATGCTAAACAGTTGTGCTTCTAACGTGACGGTCGTCAATATTGATGCAGGGTTTAAAGCTGCGTTCGTGGCTGGGACGTTCGTTCGTCAGTTGAGCCGGCGTCTTAAATCCAGTCCGGACTCTGAATGACAGAAAGTAAACCGGAAGGTGTTTCTGCAATGGATGCTCATGAGTTGTTAGCAGCCCGACCACGTGAGTCACATAAAGGTGATTACGGTCGAGTGTTAATAATTGGAGGGTGTCGGGGAATGGCCGGTGCTGTGGCCCTTGCCGGGCAGGCAGCGTTGCGCTCCGGTGCAGGGCTTGTTCGCCTCGCTATACCGGACGGCATCCTCGATGTTGTGGCTTCTCATCACACTTGCTATTTGACTGAGCCATTGCCTTCGGATAATGTTGGCCGGATTGACCGTTCCGCCATCGACCAGATTCTGGCCGCCGCAGAATGGGCAGACGTCGTAGCAATTGGACCGGGCCTGGGACAAAGCGACGGACTTCTGGAAATCGTAACTCATCTGTTTCACCACGTCAGAAAGCCTCTCGTGGCGGATGCCGATGCACTAAATCTGCTGGCTGGTCTCGAGTCGGTCTGTTACAGCGGCGTGATGCCGAGAGTGCTTACGCCGCATGCAGGTGAATATCAACGACTAGCGGGCGAAATTCAGCCAGAGGCGTTTGCCGATTTTAATAACGTGATTCTTGTATTAAAGGGTCCCGGTACAATTGTCACAGATGGCCAACAGCAATACGTTAACACGACTGGCAATCCGGGGATGGCAACCGGTGGAAGTGGTGATGTGCTGACCGGTATGATTGCGGCATTTATCGGTCAAATTGGGAGTGAATCGAAACAGGCTTTGCAAGCTGTGAAACTGGGAGTCTATGTACATGGTCTTGCCGGGGACCTAGCTGTTAATCAAATTGGAGAAGTGTCGCTTGTTGCAAGTGATCTCTTAGATTATTTGCCCGCTGCGATTAAACATTCTCAAGATTAACAACACACTTTGGCTCGGTGAGCAACGTGCAGATTTTTCGTGACCTATCCGAACTTCCGTCCCGCTTTCGTGGTGGTGCAGTGAGTATTGGTAACTTTGACGGTGTGCACCGTGGTCACGCTTCTATTATTGGACAACTGAAGTCGCTCGTGGCAGATTCCGGTGGTCCGGCCATCGTTTTCACGTTTGACCCGCATCCTGTGCGTTTGCTCCGGCCGGAGTTGGCACCGCCACCACTTACATGGACTACTCGAAAAGCAACTCTCCTAAAGTCACAGGGTGTTGATGCCATGGTGGTCTACCCGACCGACCGTGCATTGCTTGAGCTGACAGCCGAGGAGTTCTTTCAACAAATCATCGTGG
>JAKUOW010000133.1:5209-11018 GCA_022451045.1 Pirellulales bacterium
AACTCGGTGTATCGGCCATGGTCGAAGGGCCAAACTTCGCTTTTGGTAAGGACCGAGGCGGTTCAATTGAGAAACTGCAATCGCTTTGTCATCAACACGACATCACGCTTGAGATTGCTAATCCGGTGGAAACTGAGGGCGAAATGGTTTCCAGCAGCCGAATACGAGACAGTCTTAAACGTGGAAATGCAGAACTAGCAAATCGAATGTTAACTGAGCCATATCGTGTCCGCGGTATGGTAACACACGGCGTAAAGCGAGGAAGCGAAATTGGCTTTCCAACAGCAAATCTCGAAGCCATTGACACGCTGATCCCAGAAGAAGGGGTTTATGCGGGCGCGGCACTTGTTGAAAATGAAAGATTTGCAGCCGCGATTAACATTGGTCCAAATCCCACTTTTGGCGAACACGCCTTGAAGTTTGAAGTGCATGTGATCGGTTTTACCGGTGATCTATATGGGCAAGTTCTTGAGGTCGACATCTTGTCGAAAACGCGAGAAACACGCACATTTGATAATGCAGATCAATTAAAGAAACAATTAGAGATAGATATCGCATCTGCGCAGGCTGTGTTTCATTGAGCACAGAACTGGCAGAGGCGACTAAATGAAGGAAGTCCTCAGATGGCAGTTGATTGGCCGGCACTTGCCGACGTGATAAATAGTAACCAGAGTTTTGTACTGACCAGCCACATTCGCCCGGATTGCGATGCTCTGGGCAGTGAGCTTGGGATGGCAGGTGTACTCGAGGCACTCGGAAAAGATGTCATCATCGTCAACGGACAACGAACACCTCCGAATCTGGCCTTCATCGATCCAAACGAACGCATCAAAGTCGTTAATGAAGATATCTCCATTACTGAATTATCGAGTCGCGATGTATTTATGGTTCTCGATACAAGCGCATGGGCTCAGCTAGGGCCGATGGGCGATGCCTTGAGAGAATTTCCCGGTCGTAAAATCGTACTGGATCATCATCAAAGTGAAGATGATTTAGGTACCGAGTTCTTTAAGGACACTAGTGCAGAAGCGGCCGGTAAGCTCGTGTTTCAGTTTGCAGAGCATTTGGGTGTTGAATTGACGGAGACTATTGCACGACCTCTGTTTGCCGCATTGAGCACTGATACGGGTTGGTTTCGATTTCCATCCGCATCAAGCAGTACATACAACTGTGCAGCTGCGCTTGTGGCTGCAGGTGCGAGTCCATCAGAAATCTATGCAGAGTTATACGAGCGCAATACGCTTGGTCGGGTGAAGTTGCGTGGAGAGGTGTTATCCAAAATCGAGATCAGTAATGAAGGGCGTGTTGCATTTACGCATATACGCATCAGTGATTTTGAAAAAACTGGTGCGATGCCATCCGATACCGAAGATCTTGTAAATCTTTGTTTCACGATTTCCGGAACGGAAGTTGCTGTGATCATGGTTGAGCAAAACCCAAATGTATACAAATTAAGCTTTCGCAGTCGCTGTGAGCTGGATTGCAGTGAGATCGCCGGTCACTTTGGAGGCGGCGGTCATAAAGCGGCTGCCGGAGCTGGAATTGATGGCCCGTTTGACGAAGCCAAGTCGACAGTGCTTGACGCAGTTTACCAGCGGTTGCACAATTAGTTCAGCACGGGAACATCTCGTTTATCGTTTAGGCATAGTGCACGAGTCGTGCTTGATGCCTGATTGACATGGATGTCATGCACTCGGAATTTGCGTGGTCAATTCAAACTGATGTAATGAATGGATCGCGACCCACCCACGGACTGAGCCGCACGATCCCTCCTGAGATCCCCGACAAGCTGATAATGAACAGCTAGCACGATACTGTGTGCATTTTCACGTATTGCAAGCTATCGATTTATTGAGAATTGGGAGTCCAATCTGGCATGAGTGAACACCTGGACAATGAAGTTGGTGATGAAGCCGGTGATGAAGCTGAATCAGCAGTCGGCACGGAACGCCGTAGCTTTATACTGGAGGCATCTACGGGGCTGTTAGGAGTTTGCCTCGGTGTCGGTCCGGTCATCGCAGGCCTTTGGGGATTCGTTTTCGACCCCTTCCGCAAACGAGAGTTGCCGAGCAAATACAATACGGGCAGTGGTGATGTTAAAGAAGGACACTATCTGGTAGCAACCACCGATTCTCTACCGGAAGATGGCACACCACAGCGCTTCGAAGTGATTTCTGATAAATATGATGCATGGAATTTTATTCCTCGCCAACCGATCGGTTCGGTCTATCTGAGGAAGCTCCCAGAAGATCTGGAAATTGTATTAGAGGATGGTTCAAAGAAAGTCCTAAAGAAGGGCGAAATCGACTGCCTCCAGACAACCTGTCCTCATGCAGGTTGCAGTGTCTCTTATGACGGAAATACGAATGCCCTGCTCTGTCCCTGTCACAATAGTGAATTCGAGCTAAGCGGTGCTAAGCGAACCGTCGGCGGAAAGGACAACCCGAGTCCGAGATCACTCGATCGACTTGATACAGTGATCAAACCAATCGCAGATGGCGACAATATGGAAATCTATGTCGAGTTCATGGAATTCTATACAGGCATCCATGAAAAGAATCCTGTCAGCTAAACGCTATCAACATACACATCTATCTAAGACGTAAAGCCACATGCGTATTCTCAGACAATTATTTGAATTCACGGACAATCGTACAGGGATTCAGGAACTAACCAAGGAAGCGCTCTACGAGAATATTCCTGGTGGTTCCAAATGGCGTTATATCTCCGGCTCAATGTTGGTGTTTGCCTTTGTAACCCAGATGATCACTGGTACGTTTCTCGCGATGAGTTACAGTCCGAGTAGTACAACTGCATGGGCCAGCGTTTATTACATCCAGAATGAATTGAGCGGTGGCTGGCTATTACGCGGTATTCACCACTACATGGCACAAGCCATGGTGGTATTGCTGCCGATTCACATGCTGCAGGTTGTACTTGAGAAAGCGTACGTGAAACCACGTGAGTTTAATTACTGGCTCGGTCTGGTACTGATGCTTATTACGTTTGGCTTGGGGCTTACTGGATACCTCCTTCCTTGGGATCAAAAAGGCTACTGGGCAACGAAAGTGGCTACGAATCTGATGACATTGCCGCCTGGTGGTGCCGAGATGCAGAAGATGGTCGTCGGTGGTACTGAATACGGTAACCTGACGTTGACTCGTTTCTTCGCACTTCATGTGCTTGTGTTACCCGGTGCGCTTATCGGGTTCCTGGTGCTTCACCTCGCACTGTTCCGTAAGCACGGTATTACAGCTCATAGCAGTGACAAACGTGGCGATGAATACTTCTGGCCTAAACAGGTCCTTAAAGATGCCGTTGGTTGTGCCATACTGTTTGCCTTAATCTTCTGGATCGCGGTCGCACGCGAAGGTGCTGAGCTTGGGCCACCAGCTGAACCAACCAAGGCCTTCGATGCAGCACGGCCGGAATGGTACTTCCTGTTCCTCTTCCAATTGCTCAAGAAATTCCAGAGTGAGTTTGTGGGCGCCATTGTTGTTCCCGGCTTGATCTTTGGTTTCTTCTTCATGATGCCTTTAATAGCCAAGTTCCGCCCTCGTCACTTGTTCAACGGACACTTGATCAATGTTTCAGTAATGGGACTATTATTCCTTGGCGCCGGTTATCTGACATTCGAAGCGATGCAGGAAGATAACTACACTTTGTCTGAGGAACGCCTGGCTGAAGTACGAGAGAGTTCAGATCCCAGTGACAAGGTGGAACTCGAAAAGCATGATAAAGCGGCACGCTTTCATCGTGACAAAGAGGCGGCTGAACGGGACTACAATCGCATTGCGGCCTTGATTGACTATCAGGGGATTCCAGTGGCAGGTCCTCTGGAGTTGTTACGCAATGATCCTGAAATCATGGGTGCGCGTTTGTTCAAAGCAAAATGTGCAAGCTGCCACGCTTATGATGATCCGTCTACCGAAGGTATTGAACTTGGCGAATTTGCCGGACCGAATATGCCGGAGGGTTGGGATGCTGAATCTGGATCTGATTTCGGAGCGCCTAACCTGTACGGATTTGGAAGCGTTAATTGGATTAAGAATGTCCTGACACCGGAAAAAATCAAGTCAGTTGATAACTTTGGTGCTACGGCACATCGAGCTGGTTCCATGGTTGACTTTGTCGAAAACGGACTAAACGGCGACTTCGATGATCAGATCACTAAAATTGCTAAGGCGTTATCAGCAGAGGCCGGCTTGGTATACGAGCCATTGACCGACGAAGCAGATGCCATTGCAGAAGGAAATGAGTTGATCCAAAACGGTGATTGGAATGACTACGGTACAGCTTGCACGGATTGCCACAGCTACAAAGAAAATGAAGAGATTGGTGGTGGCCCCGATTTAACCGGTTATGCTTCCGCGGATTGGATCCGTCAGATGATCAGCGACCCGAGCCACTCTTCGATGTATGGATATGATGGTGCGGATAACAATGACCGTATGCCGGCATTCAAAGAGTTTCTTACCGAGAAGGAAATCGACCTGCTCGTGCAGTTTATCCGTCAGGACATGAAAAATCTCAATCGATAGCGGGAATGCAATGCAGGTACCATTGTGGCCGTATGGCCTCAAGGCTTCCTCGTATTCAGTCTTCTTTCTCTGCTACCGTTGAGCTTAGGACTGTAGTCGATCTTGGATTTCCTTGACGACCTGATCCACTGGGATTCTGTCCTGCACAAGTGAATCGCGGTCTCGGATCGTGACGGTGTTGTCGTCGAGCGTTTGACCGTCAACCGTGATGCAATACGGAGTACCGGCTTCGTCCTGACGACGGTAGCGGCGACCAACGGCTCCCTTTTCGTCGTAGAATACGTTGAAGTATGGCTTCAGCTCCGAGTAAATCTTCTTGGCGACTTCGGGCATGCCATCTTTCTTCACCAAGGGGAATATAGCTGCCTTGATCGGCGCAAGTCTGGGATGGAATTTCATCACCGTTCGCACCTGCATATTGCCTTTTTCATCGGGCACTTCGTCTTCTGTATACGCTTCGCAGAGAAATGCCAGGGTAGCGCGATCGGCACCGGCACTTGGTTCGATTACGTGTGGGACATACTTTTCTCCACTCAGGTCATCTCTGTAACTCAAGTCTTTACCACTGCCACGCCATTTCGGCTGACCGTGCTCATTTGTTTCGACTTCAAGTGGATTGGTGTTTGGATCCAGCTTTCCTTCCATGTGACTGCGTAGATCGAAGTCGCCCCGATGAGCAATACCTTCCAGTTCCCCGTATTCTCCTGGCGGCATAAACGGGAATGCGTATTCGATATCTGCTGTTCCTGTGGAATAGTGACTTAGCTCATCTTCATCATGTTCACGAAGCTGTAGTCGTTCACCATCTAGCCCCATGTCCGTGTACCACTGCATGCGTCGGTCACGCCAGTATTGGTACCACTGCTGAGACTGATCGGGATGACAGAAGAACTCGATTTCCATTTGTTCGAATTCACGTGATCGGAAAGTGAAATTTCGTGGCGTGATTTCATTACGGAAGCTCTTACCTGTTTGAGCGATTCCAAAAGGTAGTCGAACCCGCGTGCTGTCGAGAACGTTTTTGAAATTCACGAAGATGCCCTGGGCCGTTTCAGGTCGCAAGAATGCCGTTCCTTCTTCACCTGAAAGTGCACCGATGATGGTCTTAAACATCAAGTTGAATTCACGTGGCTCTGTTAGTGTGCCGAGCGTCTTGGCGTCAGGGGCGAGTACCACGTCGTTATCTTCCACTTCGGTAAGCGGAATGAAATCGCCATCCCATTCAAGCTGGTCGCGGTGCTTGTTTCGGAAGTTGAAGACTTTCAGCG
>JAKUOW010000134.1 GCA_022451045.1 Pirellulales bacterium
ACTTGATTGTGGCTGCCGGCCCATCGACAGCCGCTCCACTCTCAATCACATCCGGATACAACGTACCTTGAGCAAGAAACTCTGCCCCTTCTATCTTTTCCGCTTCCTCTTTGAAGCAATCGATAAACGCAAATCCAATCCGACGGCGTTTCTCCTGTGGCTCGGTAATACCGGCGAGGTCGGTTAGAAACCTTTTTTCACCGTCCACTACGGTCAGGTCAGCTTTGAAATGGTCGGTAAATGTCTCGATGACGGTATCTTGTTCATTTTTTCTTAAAAGTCCGTTGTTGACCAAGATACATTTGAGTTGATCACCAATGGCTTTGTACAACAGCGCTGCCACGACGCTCGAATCAACTCCGCCAGACAACCCGCAGATCACTCGACTGTCGCCAACTTGCTCACGAATCTTGACAACTGTTTCCTCGGCAAAGTCGCCTAGCTTCCATGTGCCGTCACAACTGCAAACCCGATGCAGAAAATTTGCTAACAGCTTTCCGCCTTCCGGTGTGTGTGTCACCTCCGGATGAAATTGCAGTCCGTAAACAGGTAATGTTTCGTGCTGAATGGCGGCAAACGGACATGTGTCTGTTGAGGCAATCGTCTCAAACTGCTCTGAAATACTTGATACCTGATCACCATGACTCATCCAAACCTGCATCTCATCTGAAGTTCCTTCAAATAATGCATTGGATCCGCTCACCCGTAGGTGAGCTCGGCCATATTCACGCGATGGCGCGCTATCAACTTTCCCACCAAGTGCCATACACGCAAGCTGCATTCCGTAACATATTCCCAGCACGGGAAGGCCCATGCGAAAAATCTCTGGATCGCAGCGCGGCGAATCTTCTTCATATACACTCTTGGGACCACCTGAGAGTATCAAGCCTTGCGGGGCGTGGCTCCTGATACGCTCAACTGAAATATCATGTCGCACAATCTCGCAATATACGTTTTGCTCGCGTACACGACGTGCGATTAACTGCGCATATTGGGAACCGAAGTCGAGAATTAGAACTCGTTGTCTGGCAATCCCTGAAGTCATGGAGACCATCCTGATATCCGGATTAGTTTGATAAGGTAGCTAGCTAACAGCTAGATCCCTTCCAAATCCAACCGGTAAACGCCCTCTTTTTGGAAACGTGGATTATAAAGCGTTAGCACGTTAATGAGAATATGATCGCCCGATGATTGTCGCAAACTACTGAACCGTTATCCTTTTAGCATCAACCGGTTTTTCACTGCTGGACAGGAACGTCACTAATATGCGGATTTTGCTTACCAACGACGATGGGATAAACGCTGTAGGACTGTGGGAAATAAAAAAAGCCCTTGAGTCTCTGGGAGATGTCACGGTGATCGCACCCTTAACGCAACAAAGTGGTGTAAGCCAACAGATCACGTATCTAAGTCCGCTATTCTGTGAACGCTGGAAACAGCAATCAGAACAGAAACAAGAGCAAAACGCTTGGGTCGTCCACGGCACCCCAAGCGATTGTGTCAAACTCGGTATCACTGAATTGCTGCCACAGAAACCAGACCTAGTCGTCAGTGGTATCAATTCCGGACTCAACACCGGCATTAATACGCACTATTCCGGGACTGTAGCCGCAGCAATGGAAGCTGCAATATTTGGTGTCGATGCTGTTGCCATCTCACTGGAACATGCTGATACGTTTGACTTCGTTTCGGCCGCAAGCATTGCGATAAACTGTATTTCAACTTACCTCGATCCGGACTCTGGTAGGTCACAACTACTCAATATAAATATTCCCACAGGCACGAGCGTTGAAAATGCAATTCTAAAGCCGACTTACATGAAGCAAACTCGCAATCTGGATCGATACATCAAACGTGAAGATCCCAAGAATCGCACATACTATTGGTCAACCGATACACCACCGGCCGTAGAAGGACAATGCGCAAGTGACGTAGACGCGGTTAATGCCGGATTTGTTTCGATAACACCGCTGACGATCGATCGAACCAACCATGAGGCGCTCAGCAAAATGCCTCAATCGCAACACCATGTGAAGGATTCATCGAGTGACAACTAACTTCACTACACCAACATTGCCATGAGATACCGTCACACACGCATAAAAAAAGACTCTATTGCCGGGCAGCAATAGAGTCTCGATAGGGCAAGACGCTTCCTGTTTTGTTGGCCAGATTTGGGCAGGCGAGTGGGAAGGGGATACTCGTGATCTGACCACAGGAAGCGGCAGGTAGGTCTAGTATCGGTAGCACCCCTCTTCACAACTCAGCAACGGGTAAACAAATTAGTGAAATAGACACTTTTGATTTTTTAGCACAACGGTTCTTCCGCATGACACAAACAAACCGATTGCCTGTCGTCTCTGGAATAACCTGCAAAGCTTGCCAAACCCGATTGACCGGTAACGAATAACCACGCCATGAGCCAGAAATACATCTATACGATTGTCGACCTATCCAAAAAGCACGGATCCAGAGAGGTGTTAAAGAACATCTACCTGGCCTTCTACCCGGGAGCCAAAATCGGCGTACTTGGAGTCAATGGTTCCGGCAAGAGCACGCTACTGAGAATCATGGCGGGGCTTGATAAGGAATTTGAAGGGGAGGCCTATCTAACTGACGGCTTTACTTGTGGCTATCTGCCGCAGGAACCTCAATTAAATCCTGAAAAAGACGTTTGGGGAAATGTTGAAGAAGCAGTAGCCCCACGTCGCGCCATGCTTGATCGGTATGCAGAAATCAGCACCTTACTCGCCGAGCCCATGGATGACGATGAAATGCAGAAACTATGCGATGAAATGGCAACGCTGCAAGACAAAATCGAAACCAGCGGTTCGTGGGAACTGGATCGCGAGATAGAAATAGCATTTGACGTCATGAATTTACCAGCACGTGATTCCAACGTCGAAACACTATCTGGCGGTGAAAAGCGACGAGTCGCGTTGTGCAAACTGCTGCTGGAACGTCCAGACTTGCTGCTACTCGATGAACCAACCAACCATCTCGATGCTGACTCAGTAGCATGGCTAGAACGGCACCTTACCGAATACGCTGGTACTGTTGTCGCGGTCACTCACGATCGCTATTTCCTAGACAACGCGGCTCAATGGATTCTAGAACTCGACCGCGGTAAAGGGATACCCTTTGAAGGCAACTACTCTAGCTGGCTGGTACAAAAACAGCAGCGGTTATTGCTTGAAGAAAAATCTGCAAAAGCCAGACAGAAGACCATCGCGAAAGAACTTGAATGGGTTCAGACATCTCCCAAAGCTAGGCAGGCCAAGAGCAAGGCCCGACTGGATCGATATGATCAAATGGTCAATGAGCAATTCCAGGATCGAATCGACGAAATTGAGATTCAAATTCCACCGGGACCACGACTGGGTGAACTCGTTATCGAAGCACAACAATTGACTAAAGGCTACGACGATAACATCCTAATGGACGATCTGAGCTTCCGACTGCCGGCCGGTGGTATTGTTGCCGTCATTGGCCCTAACGGTGCTGGAAAGACTACTCTCTTCAGAATGCTGACAGAACAGGAATCGCCTGATTCCGGCAAACTGACTATCGGGCCAACGGTAGAAATGGGGTACGTCGATCAAACTCGGGATGCACTGGACGCCGACCTTACCGTATATCAAGAAATATCCGGCGGTTACGAGACCTTTGATATGGGCGGCCGAAATATAAACGCTCGTGCCTATGTCTCGAGATTTAATTTCAAAGGAACCGATCAAGAGAAAAAGGTCGGCAACTTATCCGGCGGTGAACGTAATCGAGTGCATTTGGCAAAACTACTACGGCGTGGTTCAAACTTACTGCTTTTAGATGAACCAACCAATGACCTCGATGTTGACACGCTGCGTGCACTCGAAGAAGCCATTATGAGCTACGCAGGGTGTGTTGTTGTTACAAGCCACGACAGGTGGTTCCTGGATCGGATCGCAACGCATGTACTGGCCTTCGAAGGTGACGGATACGTGCACTGGTGCGAAGGCAATTATGCAACGTATGAACGGCAAAGGCGTGAGAGACTCGGTATTTCTCAGGATCAACCGATGCGATTTCGGTACAAGAAACTAAAGACATAAACGACAAATTGGTTTACAGATTCAGCAAATACAGCGGTTGCTAATCGAATCGGTTGTTAGATAATGGACAATTAACGAAGTTAACTAAAAATTCTCAGGAGAGTAACGGTGACGATTCTTCGCGTTGGTTCCACACCAAAATATGCCAATAACTTTGACAAAGCATTTGGTGCTGGAAAGAAAAAGAAAGCAACTAAAAAGACAACTGCCAAAAAGAAGGCGACTAAGAAGAAGTCTTCATAAAACCAGCCTTTGTAGACATGGCATGGAATACGATGCCATTTTTCAAATAACAGGAGTAAACAATGAAAATCCATTTACGTTACTGCAGTGCTTGAGACTACGAACCTAAAGCTGTCAGTTTGGCAGAAAAAGTTCTTACCGAATACAAACAGCAAATCAATCGATTCGAGCTTGAACCATCCATGGGTGGATGTTTTGAAGTTACAGTAAACGGCCAGTTGATTTACTCGAAACTTGAGACCGATGAATTCCCAGACGAGGGAGCTATTGTAGAACAAGTCGGCCAGCTACTCTAAGCAGCCTTAAGAAGATCCGGAACGAGCATTAATACCCTCGCGTTCTTCTTAGCTTCGAACCAATTTGAGGCACCGCGTATCTGCGCGGTGCCTTTGGCTTTGAATACCAGGGATTCACCCAATTGACTCCTTGAACGACAAAACCGGAAGTCTGATGATAAGTGCGCGTCATTCCAGTATGGATTTCTGAGATCGTCGGTGGTTTTAGCCAATCTGGCGTAATTCGATCAATCGGTTCGACCACCAGTTTGTCCACCGGCGTCCAAAGTGGCTTGAGCACGTATTTATCTACTGGCTTCAATACGAAATCATTAGCCGGTTGAAGTACATAGTCGTTTGTCGGTTCCAATATCAAATCATTTACTGGCTGCGTAATCCATTTGGTTGAATTCAACTTGATTGTTGGCATATTGCCAAACGGATTGAGCATCGTATACCACGGTTCAGCTGCATCTGCGGCCTTGCTGCTGAAAAGGAGTGTTGCAGTCACTAAAACTGCAGGTATCCAGATACATATTTGTGCTGGGATTAAACGCTTCACAGAAAGATCTTTGGGCTGGATTGTAGTCAATGACGAAATCGGTCTGGAAGTCTCCCAAAACGTTGCAAAGGCGTAAAGCCCAACCTCACGGTTGATGCGATCTAAGTTTCTAAATAGCATGAATTGCACATGAAACAGCGACGCGCCTCACTTACAGGCCACTGATTCAGTTCAAACTGTCTAGCAACTTGGGAACCGACCATCGTGGAAAATCGAATTGGCTTTATCGGAGCAGGGCAAATGGCTCAGGCATTAGCCTCTGGATTTGTTCAATCCGGGCAAATTGATGCGGAAAGCGTATCATTCTACGATCCTGCACAAGCCAGTATCACAGGAATGCAGAAGGCGATCTCGGGTGGCACGTCCACTACAGCAGCAACGGACGTCATAGAGCAAAGCGATGTTGTTTTCCTTGCCGTAAAGCCACAGGTAATGCCTCTGGTGATCACCGATATCACGGATGCCGTTACTGACTCGACCCTCGTAGTTTCCATCGCCGCCGGTATCACGCTTTCAACACTTTGCGACGGCCTAGGGTCCAATCGCATCATCAGAGTCATGCCAAATACTCCATGCCTCGTGTCGACAGGAGCTTGTGCATATGCAAGCGGCGCCGGTGCAACAGATGCCGACCGAACAACAGTCGATGCGTTGTTATCCGCGGTCGGAATTGCAGTAGATGTCCCCGAAACATACATGGACGCCGTCACGGGGCTATCCGGTTCAGGCCCCGCATACATCTACACTGTCATTGAAGCCTTGAGCGATGGCGGTGTTGCGGTAGGACTGCCACGGGCTACGGCAACTGCACTTGCAGCCCAAATGGTAAAGGGCGCTGCAGAAATGGTTCTTCAAACCGGTAAGCATCCCGGAGAATTGAAAGATCAAGTGACCAGTCCGGGTGGTACAACCATTGCTGGCCTGAGAGAATTGAAAGAAGCAGGCATTAGTGGAGCTTTCATGAATGCCGTGGCTGCCGCAACAAAGCGGTCAAAAGAACTGGGCTAGTAACACCACCCATGTAAAGGGCATCTCACTCATGTCACTGTTTGAAAACCCTGAGTACCAGTGGCGAGAGACTTTTCTCGTTCTCTTTGATGAACAACAGCGCCCAACAGCCGAACAAGTAGAAGCTGCATTTACTCAAATTGGCAAGCAATTCGAGCAGCATAATGTGCGGCGCACTGAATCTGGCCTGCTTGAAGCCGTCACAATGATCTCGCAAACCGATTATGCCGGATTGGATATTTCATACATAGATGGTGAGGATGTGAGCGACCAGATCGAAGAACTCCTCACGATGATCGACATTGATGATCTGATGCCCGGTGAAGATGAACTAGTGGCAAGAATCCCCTTGTGCAATGCTCGGTTTGACATTCTCCACTTTGAAAACATTGCCGGTGCGATAGGCGAAGAAGAAATGGACTTCATGGATCCGGGCGCCATGTTGATCGTGGCACAACAACTAGCCAATGTAGTCGATGGCATCGCAGTTGATCCCAATTCCGGTACCTTTATATAGACTCGGATATTCGGATATATCGGCTCGGAACATACATCATCACTTAGAAGACCGACGGATTCGTGGATCCGTCTAAGAAGAGTGTTATTGCTGAAAAAGGAACCTCCTGAATATGCAGGCAAAAGAAATCAAGACGGGCACCGTAGTGGTCTACAACGACTCACCGGTCATTATCGAGCAACTGAGCGTACAAACTCCATCCGCACGTGGCGCCGCAACACTATATAAGTTTCGTGGTAGAAACCTTGTTAGCCGGCAAAAGGTAGACATCACCCTTAAGGGCGGCGAGTCATTGCCCGACGCTGACTTTGAACGCCGTGGCGTGTCTATCATGTACGCAGATGCAACCCATCTGCACCTGATGGATCTAGAAAACTATAGCCAGTACGACATTGCTCTCGAGGACATCGAGGAGCAGGCCAAGTACATGACAGAATCCCTCGAGGGGATTTTAGCGCTTATTTACAACGACGAGTGTGTTGGTGTTCAGATTCCACCTGCGGTTGAAATGGAAATCACCTATTGCGAGCCCGGCGTCAAAGGAAACTCTGCAACCGGTCGCACAAAACCGGCTACGCTGGAAACTGGGCTGATCATCCAGGTCCCGGAGTATCTCAAGCAGGGTGAGAAGATCAAAGTCGACACGCGGACCAATGAATTCCTGTCACGCGCATAAACAAACCTCGCAATTGCAACTGAGTCGCTAATGGAACAGTTCTTGATTCTTGGAACGGCCGGTCATATAGACCATGGCAAAACCTCACTCGTTGCTGCGCTTACCGGAACCAATACAGACCGGCTTCCGGAAGAGAAGAAACGCGGAATCACCATTGAACTGGGATTTGCACACTTACAAATTGATGACGTGCATATGGGCATCGTGGATGTCCCCGGTCATGAACGTTTTGTAAGAAACATGTTAGCCGGTGCCACGGGCATGGACCTTGCTATGCTGATTGTCGCTGCAGATGATTCCATCAAGCCACAGACAATTGAGCACCTCGATATCTTGCGATACCTGGACATTCAACATGGAATCATCGTCATTACGAAATGTGATCTCGTCGACGAAGACTGGCTGCCCCTAGTGGAAGAAGAAGTGCGTTCACTGACGACCGGTACTTTTCTTGAAAAATCCAACATCATACGGACAAGTGCGGAAACAGGCGAAGGAATAGAAGAGCTCAAATCCGCACTGTCAGAATTAGCTTCTAAAGCCATTGCTGACCTTCCAACCGAAAACGAACCCTTTCGGATGGCAATTGACAGAGTCTTCAGTCTTGAAGGGCACGGAACAGTGGTCACAGGTTCGGTATCTGCTGGGACAGTGACAACGGGCGACACGGTAGAAATCCAACCGCTTGGTGAAGAAGTCCGGATCAGACGTCTACAGAATCACTTTTCAGAAGTAGAGTCGGTTGGGCGAGGCCAGAGAGCAGCTATTAATCTTGCTGGAATCCATCACGATGAAATCGGGCGAGGGCAGGAACTGGCTGAGATTGGCCACCTTGTCCCGCATGCCTTGATCACCATAAAACTCGATGTGCTCGATTCCATTGATAAGCCGCTGAAAAATCGCGAGCGGGTGCGAGTACATATTGGCACATCTGAAATCATGGCAACCATGCGATTGGTTGGCAGTGAGGCATTGAACCCAGGTGAATCGGGTTTCGCACAACTGTTTCTCTCTGAACCGGCTGTGGCCACCTGGAATCAACCTTTGGTAATACGTAAGGAATCTCCGGTATCGACGATTGCTGGCGGACGAGTAATCGACTGTCACGCGCAGCGTATCCGGCTTAGTGATATTGATGTGGATGTATCCTCAGAGGCGCAGCCTATCATGTCTGCCTTAGCAGACTTGGTCGATGGAAATGAAAAGGCGCGTGTTGCCGCATCCATGTTAATGACAGGTCTACACGAGAGAAGGGGGCGTGATTTGGCTCGCACTTGTGGTGTCGTCAATGCAAGCGATGCGCTTTCCGAGCTGACAAAAGATGGCATCTTGTATGAATGCAAGGTCTCGCCCACGCACACAATTCTGATTCATGTCGATGCCTTGGAGGTACTCTGGGAACGCGTGAACAAGTACCTCAATCGGCTGCATGATGAGAATCCGCTACAGCTTATGTTTGATGCCGCATCAGTCCGCAGCCGTTTTGAGTATGTTGGCAGTGCGACGTTACTCAACCACGTATTCTCGTATTTCAGATCCCTTGGCCGCCTGACCGTCAATGCTGGCAAGATTGGGCTACCCGACCGTGGGCCGCAATTAAGCAAGAATGACAAAAAGCTCATGGCAGACTTGATTGAGCGGATCAAATCTGGTGGCGTTGAACCACCATTTGCAAAAGGGCTTGAGTCGGAAACGGGCACAGACCGACAGCGGTTAGATCAGCTACTCGCAGTTGCCGAAGGAAATGGTGATATTGTCAGAATCTCTGAAGAATTCTATCTGGCGAGCAATGAAGCTGAAAAAGTGCGGGCCAAGCTAAGTGAAAACTGGGAAAAAGGCTGTGGTAAAACGCTTGCTGAAGTCCGGGACTTGCTCGGTACAACCCGCAAATATGTCGTCCCATTGTGCGAATATTTGGATCATACCGGTTTTACCGTCCGCAAAGACGATCTGAGGTTTCTTTCGAATCAATGAGCTGCTTGATTCGATACGTATTCGGTCGGAAAATAGAACAACAGACGACTCGAACACGTAATTGGTTTTTAATGAATCCACTTCTACGAAGCATACCGTCAGTTTCACAACTACTGGAAACACCAGAAGTAGTTGAATTATGCGCCGACTATAGTCACGAAGTTGTGGTATCTCGGCTTCGCGAATGCCTTGATGACCTGCGCAACACGTTAAAAACCGATAGCTCAATCGGCAAACTTCCATCGCACAGCGATATAGCGAATTCAGCTCGCAAGTCGCTCACCCAATTATCCCGGAGCAGCCTTCGGCCCGTGATTAATGCAACAGGTGTGTTATTACATACCGGCCTGGGTCGGGCACCCATGGCAGAATCTGCTGTTCGGCGGATTCAGGAAATTGCCAACGGTTATGCCAGCGTGGAAATTGATTTGGAATCCGGAAAGCGATCTCAGCGGGTCGAAGCTGTGGAACAAAAACTAGTTGAATTGTTTGGTGGCGAACGTGCCACCGTTGTGAACAACAACGCCGGAGCAACGCTGCTGACATTAGCCGCCTTAGCCAGTGGCAAGGAAGTGATCGTGTCACGCGGTGAACTTGTCGAAATCGGTGGTAGTTTTCGCATGCCGGATGTCATGTCGGCCAGCGGAGCCATCATGCATGAAGTCGGCACGACAAATAAAACGCATTTGCGTGATTACGACTCCGCAATCAACGAAGATACAGCCTGCTTACTGAAAGTGCATTGCAGTAACTACCGTGTTGAAGGATTCACCAAGTCCGTGCCCGTAACTGAATTGGTAACTCTCGGAGAGCAACGCGATTTATTAGTGGTGGATGACATTGGTTCCGGCGCGTTATTTGACTACTCATCACTTGGGATCACGGGAGAACCAATGGCAACCGAGAGCCTGACCGCGGGTTCAGACATCGTATTGCTTAGCGGTGACAAGCTGCTCGGCGGACCTCAATGCGGAATCATCATTGGAACTGAGGTAAGCGTTTCTAAGATCGCAAGCCACCCATTGATGCGTGCACTGCGTGTAGACAAAATGACGCTAGCCGGGCTCTCAGCAACACTCGACCTATATCTAGGTGGTAAACCGGAACAGGAAATACCGCTACTGAGCTTGTTACATACACCTATCGAGGTACTCGAACACCGTGCAGAAATCATTTCCAAAGCTATTAATGAGTCGGAAGCTGAAATCTCAACGAGTGTGGAAAGTGACATCACCTACCTAGGAGGTGGCTCGGTCCCAACACAGGAAATCCCTACATGTTGCGTGGTACTGGAATCTGCATCGTTAACAGCAGACCAACTTGCATCCAAACTACGCCGTTCGGAACCAGCGATCCTGCCACGTATTAAGAGTGATCGTGTGCATTTGGATTTAAGAACCATCTTCGCGAGAGAGGATAACGTGGTAATTCAGTTGGTCACTGAATCTCATTGCTGATCATCGTTTTGATTTACAGGTTTATTCATTCGCATCACACAGTTTGGAAAACTATCCTTTAGCTAAACCCCTGGGGTGAACATCAAGGCGTGATTCACGCTTA
>JAKUOW010000135.1 GCA_022451045.1 Pirellulales bacterium
AATGCCGGATGCATTGATAAAGAAGTGTTGGAGGCATGCGTGGCGAATCTGTCCAAGGTTACGGATAAGGACATGCGAGAAGATTCAGAGGCTTCCCTGTTTTTGTTTGAATACGTTGACGGTTTCCAGGGTAGTTTGGTGATGCTGCCGCGTACGGTTAATCGAATGGGAACAGCTGTTCGTTTATCGGGAGTCGAGAAACCGTTGGCGACCGAGTTTGAAGAACGCATTGAACCAAGGCATCCACATTTTGCTTACCTGACCAAGGGTATCGAGAGAATGATGCATACCGGTAAACCGATGTACCCGGTTGAGCGCTGTTATTTAATCGCCGGGATTCTTGACCGTGCTATCAATTCACGAGCACAAGATGGCAAGAAATTCATGACGCCTGAATTGGAGATTGACTACAAGCCGGTAGCCTATCCGCATGCACCCTATCCGCCGCTGGACATGGACCCCAGACGGTAACCTGTCGCGAGAGGGAGGAGGATGCGGAAACTCTGCGAACAATGCCCGTATCCAACTCCCCGTCACCTAATGGTTCCTTGGAATATGGTGCGGTTGTGATGCATAGCATCTTCGTTGACACGTGCAAAAACGATCTATGTAATCGCGTGGCACTGACATTAGCTAAAATGAAAAATAATACACTAGCTTTACCGCCTCCTCTTTTAAAATCGACTCGCATGAAACTACATATTCTCACCATCGCTACATTGATCGCTCTGATTGTCACGACAACAGCAGTCGCACAACAGCCCACTAAGCAACCGCCGAAACGAAATCCTAATCCTGCTTTTGCACAGGTTGAAGATGTCCCAGGACTTCCGCGAGTACTACTGATTGGGGATTCTATTTCGATTGGATATACAGCACATGTACGCGCGATGCTAAAAGGCGTTGCCAATGTCCATAGACCGTTAACGAATTGTGGTCCAACAACAAGAGGATTAGAGAATATTGATGCATGGCTGGGTGATGGGAAATGGGATGTCATTCACTTCAACTGGGGGCTACATGATCTCAAATACATGGGACCGAACAACGAAAATCTTGCTGACCCCAACGACGCCAGTAGTCATCAACAAGTGCCAAGTGATGAATATGAATCCAATCTAAAAACGCTTGTAGAGCGAATGCAAGAAACTGGTGCCACATTGATATGGCGTACAACAACACCGGTACCAGAAGGCGCAAAAGGGCGAGTTGTTGGCGACTCTAAAATATACAACGACGTTGCAAAACGAATTATGCGAAAACAGAAGATCGCGATTGATGATCAGTACACTTACTCCATCAAAAAAATCAGTGATTTGCAACGTAAAGCCGATGTCCACTATACGACGGAAGGCTCTATTAAACTGGCAGAACAAGCGACGATTGCGATTAAGAAGGCGCTTAAGAAAGCCAAGTAATCAGAGAGGGTCATCAGGGTAAAAAAGAAGACACCCCCCAAACTGATCGGTGCAAAATCTGTTGATGATTATCTAGCTCAGTTGCCAGAAGTCCGCCGGAAAGCACTCATCTCAATCTGAGTGGTGATTCTGGAGAATTTAACTGAAGGCATAGAGGAGGGAGTCCAGTACGGCATGACCGGATAGCATGTTCCGCATAGCATTTATCCGGATGGCTACCAAGCTAAGCCAGAAGAACTAGTGCCATTTGCCGCTAGCGCCTCGTCACACGGGAGTTGCGTTTAGGCCAAGTCTCGCTCAACCGCAACGTTACTCGTGTCGCAGTGCTTCGATGGGGTCCATTTTCGCAGCGCGGATTGCCGGATAGATGCCGAAGATTACGCCGACGATCACCGAAATGCCAAATGCCAGAGGAATCGACCATGGCACAATGGTCGGAGTTACGTTTTGCACTGCGGATGGTAGCGTGGCCATCATGTCCGGGAATTCTTTGGAAAGCCACTCTCGCACGTAATTAATAAACGTTGGACAGAACAATCCACCAACAATTCCAGTTAGTCCGCCGCCAACAGACAATACCACCGTCTCAGTTAAGAACTGGCGCGTGATGTCGTTTTGCTTGGCACCGAGTGCGCGACGTATACCAATTTCCCGTGTGCGTTCCGTAACGGTCGCCAACATGATGTTCATAATTCCGATACCGCCCACGACGAGCGTCACCGCGGCAATCAGTCCCATAAAAACCATAAACATCAAGCGAGTTGTGCGTGCCTGTTCGAGTAATTCCAGTGGAACGACCACGGCATAGTCTTTGGTCTTATGCAGCTTATCCATGGTACGTTCAATAGCTTCGGCGGTGGAAACAACTTCATCGATCGATTCCACCTGGAATGTGATTTGGCTCAATTGAACTTCTTCGCCTGTTCGCGATCCGGCGGTTTGAAACAGCACAACATCGCCGATTCGTTGCCAAAACGTCTTAAGTGGTATGTAGATATCACTCGTAAAGTCCTGAGCAGCCAGTGAACTTCCGATCCCAGCCATGGCTGTACGTGGTTCCATCACGCCAATGACAACGTATGGGATATCGCGGATACGGATAGCTTTACCGAGTGGGTTTTCAGCGGGAAAGAACCGATTGGCAACTTCACTCGATAGGGCGCAGACATTGGATCGCTGTGAAACGTGGATGTCGGAGAGGAATTCACCTCGATCGACTTCGAGCTTCATCATTTCTCGATATTCGGGAGTGCAAGCAACGATGTGGCCTTCTACGGTAACGGCGCCATAATGGGCTTCACGTTTGGTTTCCCGAATCAGGATATGATCCTTAACCGATTCGATTTGAAGTAACGCCTCGACGTCATCACGTTTGATTCCATATTTTACAAACAGGACTTCAGAATCACCGGAGTTTTCGTCAACCGGTAGTATGCTTCGCAGAATGACATTACGTGCACCTAGCTCTTCGATTTGCCGTTGTGCTTCCAGGCTGATGCCTTCACTGATCGCGAGCAACCAGATAACGCTGGCCACACCGACGAAGATACCAAGGATGGTAAGAAGTGAACGGAGCGGATGAAGAAAGAGGCTGTTGATACCGACCCGCCACGTGCGTAGCTGGAAGATCATCATGATTAACGTGTGCCACTTCTTGCTGCTATGTTATCAAGCGAATCCTTGCTGCGATTGTTATTTTCTGCCACCGTAGATGCTGTTGTTTCAGGTAGGTCAGAACGTTTGATAAATCGGAATGGGGTGAGAGCAACTTGATCACCTGGTGTAAGGCCACCGGTCACGATTACCTGGCTGTTATTGTTGGATCCAACAAATACTTCGCGGGGTATCCAGTCGTTCTTTTCGCGAATCAGGCAGAAGAATTGCTCTTCGTGCTCAATGATTGCTGCGAGCGGCACTTGGATCACGCTTGACTTCTCTTCGAAGTAAATTCGAACTTTACCTCGCATGCCGGGGCGAATTCCAGGTGTGGCTTGTGTGATCTTTACTTCGGTGTGGTATTCAAGCGGTGCGCCGTGCCAACGAAGCGGAAAGGGATAAGCAGCAACTTCGGTAACTTCGCCAATCAGCGTGTTATCAGGGTCAGAGTCCAGTTCGATTCGTGCCAGTTGCTTTGCGGTTACTCGGTTAACATGTGATTCGTTGACACGCACATGGATTTCCATGTTATTAATGTCCGGTAGTCGAATGACGATTTGGCGATGTCGAATGGTGGTTCCTTCTTCGATGACCACTCCACGCCGCTCATCGTTCGCATAAACGACTTGGCCAGCGGTGGGTGCGGTAACGATACAAGCTTTTATCTGATCGTCGATCTCCTGCTGCTTTTGTGTACTGAGCGTATAGGTATAAGTAGCAGCTTCCTTTGCAGCTTCAGACTTAGCGATCTCGGCCTCTAGTTGACCGATCATTTTGTCCTTTGTGAATTTACTGTATACATCCAGCTTCAATTGAGCCGCATCCACGTCACGCTGTGCCTTTTCCAGTCGGAATTCATCACCTTCGAGTTGAAGTTGCGTGATGAAGCCAGCTTGTGCCAGTTTCTTGCTGTGTCGAAATAGTGCTTCGTATCGCTTGAGTTCTTCGCGGGCAACGAACAAGTCGCCTTCCAATACGTTGACTTCCTGCTGGTAGAGCCCTTCCTTGTACTCGGTTAGTGTTCGTTTGGCGTTATCGAGATTACTTTCAGCCTGAGTGAGTAGTGCCTTGTCATTGGCAACGATGATCTTCTGTGCGGTGAATTCGTTCTCTAATGCTGCTGAATCGAAGTGGATCAACTCTTCTCCTTCCTCAACATTGGTGCCTTCTTCAATGATCCAGATGATCTGAGTTCCGGCACCATTGCGTGATTCGATTTCGCAGCGAACTTCTTCGTTGCTGGCGCTTACGACGTCCCCTGTTTCAGTAACAAATGCAGCGAAATCAGACTGTGCAACTTCGTGGACGAGTGCTTTGTCGATTTCATCCTGCTTCTCCTGCTCGTTTGAATCGAGCAGGTAATTCGAGGCAACAACGACGCACGCAGTGATGATGGCAAGTGTGACGCCGCGACCAATCCATTTAGTGATTTGTTCTTTCATTGTGCTTCTTAAAGTAGGGAGATTTGGTGGGACCTTTAGTATAAACGTCTTTGGCGATTTTAGGCAGGGTTTAAGGCTCTGTCGTACCTCAGATTCAAACCCGTAACCTCATAGAAGTTCCGATTATTCGGATTGTGAACAAGATCAGAAGAATCGAGTAAACGCCGTGGTCACGTAATGGAAGCGTCCTCTGTTGGTGGCAGATGCTAGCGATTGAAGGACGCAGTTGTGACGTTAGGTGAATTTACGGCTTGCAGTCGCTTCGCTTCGTTGTAGTCAGCAATCGCTGCTTCATGATTTCCGAGTTTGCGATTGGCCATTCCACGATTGTAGTACGCGATTCCCAATTCCGGGTTGATCTCAATTGCGTGTGAATAGTCAACTACAGCTTGATCGTATGCCTTGGTGTGTATGCCCAGGTCACCTCGGTTTACATAAGCTTGAACGAGATTAGCATCCAGTCGGATTGCCTGGGTGTAGTCGCTAAAGGCGTTTTCAAACTTCCCTTGATTATGCTGTGCAATACCACGTTTGAAGTACATTTCTGCTGATTCTGAATCATATCTCAGCGCATCGGTATAGTTGGCAATCGTAAGTTCCATGTTGCCACTGCTAAAATAAGCTTCACCGCGAAGTGAGTAGGCCTGAGCAGTGGATGGCTCAATTCGAATAGCCTCGCTGTAATCAGCGATAGCAAATTCGGTCTTTCCCGTTCTTTCGAGGCTTTGTCCGCGTTCTATCAGAGCTTCGACGTTATTGGAGTCGAGTTTGATCGCGAAGCTAAAGTCATTGATTGCGAATTCAGTCAGTCCTTTTTTGGAAAAGGCGATTCCACGTTTTAGGAATCCGTCAGCTGCTTTCGGATCGAGTTTGATGACTTCGCTATAGCATGCGATCGCCGTGTCATAGTCCTTTTTTTCCATGAAGGTATCGCCTTTGGCCAATTCAGCTTCTCGAGCGGTAAACGTCTCCAAAGATTGTTCATAGTCGGTACCGTCCAGCACATCGTCGACGGCGGGTGCAGGTACGTCAGCTTGGTTCTTGTGGAATCCAAGTTTATTTAGCAGGCTTGGTTTAGTGGTTGTGCATCCTGTTACAGAAGCAGCAATAAGTACCAAAGCGAGACGGCGAGTTACGGACTTTTTCATTGTCGTTTCTCAGTTTTACAGCTATATGTCGACCATTTATATTGCGCACGGACTTCACCAGCGCGGTAATCACCTGTTCACATATTCGACTTCGAGAGCTGGAATCTTTGGTAAAAGTGACATATTTTAACTAACATGCATAAACTAACATGGATGCGTTAGGGGTGCGGGAGCTCCGGAACTACGACTCGGCCTAACCCCAACTCCCGTATGAGGAGGCGCTAGTCGAGCAGGGCGTAGGATGCAGGAATTCTGCAAACATTGCCCGCATCCAATGTATCGTTGTCAGATGACTTCTGGACATATGGTGTGGCTGAGACTGGCCATGAAGGGGTATGCCCTACGGTTGCGTAGAAATTCTCGCCCAGTGTTACTCCACGAGACTCTTTAGCAGGTTGACCATTTCGAGGTCACCGGCTTCTTCGGCAATTTCAATTGCTGTTTTGGCACCGCCGTAAGTTTCGGTCGGATCGGTACCATTTTCAACAAGAAATCGCGCAACATTCAATCGTCGTTCAGAACGTGCATGTTTGAGGTACTCGAACATCTGTGAACCTTCAACTTCGCGTAAGAAATTACGTACGCGGGCGACATCCTGAAGAGCAGTCCAACCAAATGAATGTTGATTATTGATATTTGCACCTGCGTCCAAAAGCGCCTGTGCTAATTCAGGATCACTCCATTTGGTGGCTTCATGTAAAACACTAAATTGGCTTACATTTGTCGCGTTTGGGTCAGCTCCGTGATCCAGCAAAAACTTTAACCCCGCTAGATTATTTGATATGGCGGGGGCGAATGCAGGTGTGAATTGAAAGTGTCCGACTTTCTTTTCTACGGATACCCCGTTTTCGATGAGTAGGGCCATTGCATCGGTGTGACCATCAAACGCTGCTGCCATAAATGGAGTCGGTACCATGTTGCCACGCCCGATTTCACCGACTGTACTATGAGCAATCTGATTTAGAGTATCGGAATCACCTACCTCATCTATGATTGCCTGAATTATTTCTACATCATTTTCCATACATGCTCTGGCAAGTAATCGATGCGTTTTGCGCATCCTTAAATTCACATCACGCTGTAGATTATCTACCCAATTACCGGCATCGCCAGAATTTTCCAGCTTGTTGAGTTTATCTGAGAGCGGTTGCCATTGTTGCTGTGCAAACAAGATCTGACTATTCAGTTCTGGATCAAGTATTGGGTATGTACCGCGATTTAGTTCAGATTGAACAATATCTCGACCAATCGGGATGACTTCAATACGATTGACTTGAAGTTGCGTATTAAAATCCAGAGATTGGAATGACAGCATTCCTGATAAGTGCCTCAATGGATGATAGTCAAATGCAGAGTTTAGTGGTTCATCTCCGATAAACATGTCGATACGTGGACCACGCGCAATGACTGTCATGGAGGCAAAGTCATCACCGTGGTTAAGGAGTGTGCCGAGTTCATCCGAGGTCTTGGTTTGTCGACGAGCCAACAAAACTTTTTCATTATTACGTTGCACCAATGCAGATTCACTTCGCTGAGAGAATTTAGTTGGTCGGTCTGAACTGCGGTTGTCATTGATCAGAACACCGGCAAAGTTATTAAATCCAAAGTTATTACTTGCAGCTACAAAGTCAGGTTGATAGCCCTGTTGTAGGTAAGGATGCAAGTAATTTGCACCGTATACATCTTCTGCATCCGTAGGTGAGGTTCCTCGAATGGTCAGCCCACTGTTTCCTTTCATCAACTGATAATCAAATGAAATCCGAAAGTCAGAGAAAATCCCTCCCCGCCAGATCAGATATTGATTACCGGTTGCAGGCCAAATGCCAGAAGGCTTGAGAACGGGAGTTGAAATAGAGCCTTCCTCGATATTGAAGCGATGGGTCATTCCATCCCAGTAGCCGATGTGTTCGGCATCCAGCAGATCAATCTTCTCACCTTCATGTATTTGATCCTCGTATGCCAGACTGCGGATCTCCACTAGGTTGTCCATTTTGGCCATTTGCCGCATCAGTTGGTTAGAAAAATCTGGTGAGTCCTTGCGTTTAAGTAGATCACGTATGAAATGAAGTTGATGATAACGAGCCGCGACATTACCAGCAGCTGCACGTTCAGATTCCATATTTAAGGCGGCAGATAGTAGCTCATCAGGTGCTCTTGTACACAAAATGAGTTGTGCTAGTGGCATGGGTTTTCCATCAGCTGCCAGGTTCTTGAAATAACCAAGTGACGCTTCAAAGTCATCGATAGAACTCTTTTGGCGATCATTACGACCAAAAAACCACTGATTAATCTCTTTAAAGACATCACCACTTTGGAATTCCATATATGCACCGTTTTCAGCGGGATTCCAGAGGATTGTGCCGTCCAGATTAAATTTCACATTCGCAATTAGAGTTTTGAACTCTTGAGTGGTTAACGAACCAATCTGTGAATCCAATTGATTAAAGTCGGGCTTGAGATCGTCAGCAAAGGGCTTGAAATGCTGGAGACGCCAATTTTGGAGTACAACAACATCGCTTTCGTTATCCCGCACTAAGCCACGGACCATTACTCTGGGGAATAGGGGACTTGTTTGATTTCCTCCCGGTCCAGCGACTTCAAATCTTTCCGATTCCAAGGAAAAGCGACTTGGTTGCACAAGTGATTTTCCATTTTCCGCATCGATTGCGATCAAATGTCTCTCAAAATCCAATCCAACGATGGCGACTCCATTACTATCAAACTTGATTTTGGAGAATCTGATGGATGTTGGAGTTTGTTCTTCAAAAAAATAGTCTCCATTGCCAAAGTTGATGCAACTGACTGTGCCGGCATGAGTGAGCATTGCTAGACGCGTTGAGTCCGGGCTGATGACAAATTCCTTTACCTGGTTTGTCTCACCGCCGTCCAAAACCAAGTCCAGCAAGGGATCATCAAGATCGATCAACTGAATGAGGCCGCCATCCTCCACAGCGATGAATTTACGTTGTAGAGGTAACCAATCTAGGAATATTACATTTGAGTTGCCAGCTACTTCCCGCACAGCATCAGTTGTTTCCCCGATCCCAAAGATTCGGTACTTGTTCAGGCTGTCTACTATGCACGCATGGCTTTCATTTGGAGTAAGTTGCACATCGATCACGGAAGATTCATCGTTTAGTTGAATGTGATGCTGGATTCTTGCGTCGGACTGCGCGTCGATTATCCAGCAGTTGGATCCATTGAAGACAATAATCTTATCGTTATGGTACTTAATCGCAGTTTGCTCAATGGACTCCGGAAATGACTCGACGTCACTGAATAATTCCTGAAGTGTTGTTTGTTCATCATTTAGTCGGTTGCATAAATGGATTAGCCCGTCCTCTGTATGGACAATAATTACATCTGTCATTACTTCCGCGTGGATCGCCGTTGTCTGGAATTCCAAGTTGAAACCACGAAGATTGCCTTGCGGAGGAATTACTACTTTGCCAGAAGTATTAATTATTCCGGTCCGCCTAATGGGATTGCCATTTTGATTTGTGCCTTGGAATTCAAAGAATTCCACTGGGTTTACTAATTGTCCATTTCTCCTTCTCGGGCTCCATATGTTGAAATGACTTATGACATGTGCAACTTGTAAGATTATGGATTTGTCTTCGGGATTGCGTTCATGCAATGCCATCAGTACATCGACTGCTCCGTAAAGATCGTCATTCAGGAATAGCGCTTCGGCCTTTGACAGACTATCAGCCCGAAACTGCACGTTGAGTAAACGTTGCTGCTCATTATTCTGTGCTAGAAGTTCGGTGGCACGATTTTCATTTTCTTCCGCAGTCTGCATGGCAAAATAAGCCATAATGGAAGTGCCGATGGCGATCAGTGCAACAACGCCGATCACTCCGGACAACAATCTAAATCGTTTGATCGACTTTGCTTGTTCTTTTGCACGCAGCTCCTGAGATTCGGCCAGCTCCTGAGCTTGCTTAAGTTCACGTTCACGGGCTTCTTCCGCTTCTCGCTCTGCCGCATGCTGTGATGCGTCACTCTGTTCGAGGAAATCCAGCGCTAGTCCAAAGTCACCGGTATGACGGCTTGCCCAGGCTGCATTTGGCCGCTCGTTTTCCATCCAGCCAATCGCAATCTGTAGATCCGGATCACGATACAATCCTGCTTTATCCAATTTCCACAGCGCTGCGGTATCAGCCAATCGTTCGTATATCCGTGCTGATTGCGATTCATCATCTACCCAGCGTGCAAGTTGTTGCCAAACACGCATCAGGCTTTCGTGTGAAATGTCGATGACGGTTTCGTCAGCCAATTCTGTTCTGGCCGGTGGCATCAACAATGTACGCCCGGGGGCGCGAAAAGCATTGATGATTTCTTCCAATAAGTCGCGTGGTGCAGCACTAATCGCTTCCAGATCCTGCAGAGACGTCGGACGTCGAATCCCTCGATTGTCATCCCCTTTTTCTGTAAGGGCTTTGAATACGCGACACGCGAACGCATCGGTATCGAGATCTTCATGATGTGATTGGATTTCCGTTAAGACTTCGTCAGCATGTGTGGATAACGCATTCTCCATGCCGCCAATTGCGTCAAAATCATCAAGGTCCATTTCCACTGACGAAGTGTCATGTCGTTCTGTGGCATGATCCCACGTTCGCATCAAGGCATGTTGCAATACTGGCAGCTGATCTGCTTGATCACCGACGTCGTTCAATAGTCGCTGAGTCAAACGGCGGTTGACACTGCCCCCGGCTACCTTTGCCGGGCCTTCGATAGCTTGGAGTAATTGGTCTCGATTGAGCTTGGGTACCAGATATTCACCGTCGTTGATCATCTCGGCGAGTCCGGTAAACCGTGAACAGTCACCAAGGAAATCGGATCGCATTGTTAGCACGACGTAAATCGGTACTTCGTCCTGCTGGACAGCGTGAAGCAACCACTGAATGAAATCTGGCGCTTTTTCATCACCATCTTTGCCTGTTTCGTGGAATCGGAATATTTCTTCAAATTGATCGACCACCAAGAGCAAGTTTGTAGAATTCTCAATGTCTGATTGCTTAACGGCGTTAACCAATCCATTAACGGATCGGTTAATTGTGGCCATGATTTGGTGGAGTGATTCGTCGCCGTCATCGTATAGTTCAGAATCGATAAGCGATTGAGCCAGATTTACAAGCGGATCACCGCTTGGTTGCATAACAGCGATTTCCCATTCGGAGCCAGCATCTACC
>JAKUOW010000136.1 GCA_022451045.1 Pirellulales bacterium
ACTGATCGACTACTTTGTTGTTAACCAAAACATCAAGAAGCGTGCTGCTCGATGGAATGCAGATGCAAAGGTGGGAGGTTAGGCCATGTCACGAGACTCACTTAAGAATACTTTTCTCGTTGCCGGGATCCTATGCGTCGTGTGTTCGTTGCTAGTATCGAGCACCTATGTCGGGTTAAAAGATCGTCAGGAAGAAAACAAGCAACGAGATAAGAAGCTAAATATCCTCGAAGCATGTGGATTGGATAAAAAAACAATAGACGTTGATCAAGTATACGCGGACAATGTTTCCGCCAAGCTAGTCAATTTGGATTCTGGGCAGTACATCGACCATTGGCAAGAGGGCTCTGGGGCTGAAGATTACGACCTCGATGAGCTATTTGAAGACGAGTCACGATATATCACCTTAAACCGTCAGGACGACCTGCCCGGTATCGAAAAGAGAGAGAATATTGCGGCGATCTATATCTATACAGAAGGCGACAGTCAACGGATTGTGCTACCAGTGCGTGGAAAGGGGCTTTGGTCCACACTCTGGGGCTTTGTCGCGGTCGATTCCACCGGCAGCATGATAAACGGAATCACTTTTTACGAGCACGGTGAAACACCTGGGCTTGGAGGTGAAGTCGATACCGTCAACTGGAAAGAATTGTGGAAGTCCGGCAAACAAATCTACGACGAGGATGGCAGCGTAAAGGTTAAGGTCCTGAAGAAAGGTACTCCCCAAACAGATGTCAATTCACAAGTTGACGGGTTAGCTGGCGCGACCATTACCACAAATGGCGTATCCAAACTGCTCCAATTTTGGCTCGGTGACCTCGGCTTCAAGAAATTCCTGACCAATAAACCTTGGCTTGATGCCAGCAATCAGCCGAATCCTCAATCGGTCGCGGCACAAGACATAGACACTACGAACGACGGAGAGAAATAGAAAATGGCTCAAGCTAAAGCCAAAGATGTTCTGTTCGATCCGGTATTGAACAATAATCCGATCGCATTACAGATACTTGGCATCTGTTCAGCGCTTGCTGTGACCACAAAACTCGACACGTCGGTAACGATGTGTCTGGCCGTGATCTTTGTTGTTGCATTTTCCAATGCCGCCGTCAGCCTTATTCGAACGGTCATCCCCAGCAGTATCCGGATTATCGTTCAGATGACAATCATTGCATCACTTGTGATCATCGTTGACCAATTCCTCAAAGCATTCGCATTTGAAGTCAGCAAACAGCTCTCGGTATTCGTCGGATTGATCATAACCAACTGTATCGTCATGGGCCGTGCAGAAGGCTACGCCATGAAGAATTCTGTGAAATCGAGTTTTCTTGACGGTATTGGAAACGGACTGGGTTATAGCTTCATTCTGTTAAGTGTTGGCTTTTTCCGTGAACTACTGGGATCCGGGAAACTATATGGTCACACAGTTTTTGAACTGACGACCGATGGCGGTTGGTATCCATCCAATGGTTTGATGTTATTAGCACCCAGTGCCTTCTTCTTAATTGGCCTGATGATTTGGGTAATCCGTTCGTTTAAGCCTGATCAGATTGAGGAGGCATAGAAAGTGGAACATTACCTAAACATATTTATCAAAGCAGTGTTCATTGAGAACCTCGCACTTTCGCTGTTCCTTGGAATGTGTACATTCCTGGCGGTATCGAAAGATGTGAAGACAGCCCTTGGGTTAGGCGTGGCAGTCATTGTCATTCAATCCATCACCATTCCGGCCAACAATCTTATTTACACCTATCTGCTCAAGGAAGGTGGCCTAAGTTGGTTAGGCGTTTCTGATTCCAACCTGGAGTTTCTCGGGTTGATCAGCTATATCGGCGTGATTGCCGCGATGGTTCAGATTCTGGAAATGACCTTGGACCGATTTTTCCCACCACTATACAACGCGTTGGGAATCTTCCTGCCGCTGATCACTGTGAACTGCGCTATCCTTGGCGGATCACTGCTGATGGTCGAACGAAACTACGATTTTGCTGAAAGCGTTGTCTTTGGGGTCGGATCCGGTTTTGGTTGGGCATTAGCAATCGCGGCACTGGCAGGTATACGCGAAAAAATGAAATACAGTGATGTACCCCACGGGCTGCGTGGATTGGGCATCACTTTTATCGTTGTTGGGTTAATGGCCATGGCATTCATGTCGTTCGCCGGTATCGAGCTGTAAGATCGGACCTTCATTCAGAGAATCAGATAATCCATGGATACGATCATACTCGGCGTCATAATGTTCACCGTGATTGTGCTGGCGCTAGTCGGCATCATTCTGGTTGCAAAGAGTAAGCTGGTTGCCAGTGGTCCGGTGAAAATCATGATTAACGGTCAGAAAGAATTGACCGTTCAGGCCGGAGGAAAGCTGCTTTCGAGCCTCGCCGATAACAACATCTTCGTTTCATCCGCTTGCGGTGGTGGTGGTACATGTGCTCAGTGCGAAGTGAAAGTGCTCCGCGGGGGTGGGGATATCCTACCGACAGAACAATCCCACATCAGCAAGAGAGAAGCCGCTGAAGGGTGTCGTTTGAGTTGTCAGGTAGCCGTCAAACAGGATATGGATATCGAAGTTCCACCTGAGGTATTTGAAACGAAGAAGTGGAAATGCAAAGTGCGATCGAATCGCAACGTTGCCACATTCATTAAAGAACTCGTGCTCGAATTGCCACCAGGAGAAGATGTTGGGTTTAAACCTGGTGGTTACATTCAAATCGAAGTCCCTCCACACGAGCTAGAATACAAGACGTTTGATATTGAAGAAGAATATCACGAAGACTGGGACAAGTTTGATTTATGGAGATTCCGCAGTGTCGTTGATGATACAACGATACGTGCTTACTCCATGGCAAACTATCCGGGCGAAACCGGGATAATCATGCTGAATGTGAGAGTTGCCTCGCCACCACCAAGGCAACCCGAATTACCGCCTGGTAAGGTGTCGTCGTACATTTTCGATCTGAAGCCAGGAGACGATGTAACGATCTCCGGTCCGTACGGCGAGTTCTTCATCAAAGAGACCGATTCCGAAATGGTCTACATCGGAGGTGGTGCTGGTATGGCACCGCTACGTAGCCATATTTATGAGCTATTCAAGGAACGTAAAACGAATAGAAAGGTCTCATATTGGTATGGTGGTCGCAGCCATCGCGAATTGTTCTACATGGATGAATTCAATGCACTCGAAAATGAATTCGACAACTTCAAAATGAACATCGCGTTGTCTGACGCGTTACCAGAAGATAACTGGACAGGATACACAGGATTCATTCATCAAGTACTACTGGATGAATACCTTGCAAACCATCCGTCACCCGAAGACATTGAATATTACATTTGTGGCCCGCCGATGATGTTGCAGGCTGTACGAACAATGCTTGACGACCTCGGTGTTGAACCTGAAAACGTGGCCTTCGATGACTTCGGTGGTTAGTGTCCACGGTCAATTCAAGTCTATCTCGGTTAATCATGACCAGGCTGTTCACCTTCATAATTCTGAGTTGTGCACTCGGATGCACCGAGACATCTGACACTCCGTCTGAAGCACCACCGGCACACGTTATTTCCGGTGAAACGATGGGAACCACCTATACGATTCGGTTAACGGATCTAAATGATGGTGTGACCCTTGAGTCGATTCAAGTCGCCGTGGATAAAGAACTGGCCACTGTTAATCAACAGATGTCCACCTATATCGACGACTCCGAATTATCACGATTCAATACCTCGGCATCTGAGGACTGGTTTCCTGTTTCCCATGAAGTCGTCGAGGTTGTAAAGCTAGCTTTATCCATTAGTGAAAAGACCAATGGAAAATACGATGTGACCGTCGGGCCACTTGTTAACCTGTGGAATTTCGGCCCCAATCCCATGCTTCAGGAAATTCCAACCGACGAAGAAATCAACTCGGCGCTCTCTCGTGTCGGCTACGAACATCTAAGCATCCGCGAAGATCCCCCGGCCTTGAAGAAGAGTAAACCAGATCTATATGTGGATCTCTCATCGATTGCGAAGGGACATGGTGTCGACCGAATCGCATCAGTTCTCGATGTGATGGACATACACGGCTACATGATTGAAATCGGCGGAGAAGTACGTACAAAAGGCTCGAAGGCAGATGGCAAGTTCTGGCGACTTGGCGTGGAGAACCCTGCGTCAAAACCCGGTGATATTATCTCTATCATTCCACTTAAAAACCAAGCTCTCGCCAGCTCTGGTGATTATCGAAATTTCTTTGAGGTGGATGGCGTAAGATATTCGCATACGATTGATCCGACCACAGGTCAACCAATTGTCCACGATACAACGGCTGTCAGCGTAATCGCTGATACCTGTGCTGAAGCGGATGCATGGGCCACGGCGATCCTAGTGCTTGGTTCAAACTACACAGATACTTTAAGTAGTGATCAGAACCTAGGTGTACTGTTAATAAATCGTGTGGATAATGGACTAGTACTGGAACCCAACACACGATTCACTGCGAATCAGGATAGGTCTGACACCGCTGAGTAAATTCTCATGCTTCGAATCTTCATACTCTCGATCGTTGTCTTTACTGTCGCCATGATTGCAATGGCAGTTGGAGTCATTATCAGCAATCGGCGAATTCAAGGCAGTTGTGGTGGTCTATCCAATCTAAAGGACACCGATGGAAACCCTTATTGTTCGCTGTGTTCGATCCCGGCAAGTGAATGCCCGGATCTGTTAGCCAACAAGGATAACGATGGTCCATGTGAGTCCTTCGACGACGCTGTCGAGCAGGTAACTCCGAACGTAAAATAGACCGACAACACTCTCAGTGTAGATCTGGAATCATCTGTAACCTCGCTGTTGTAAACAACTGGTGTAATCTAAACATTGAATGCTGCCGGTCGGTTGTTAGTCTAAACCATGCCTATGACAGGTTACTGTCACCGGATGTTGGCACTATGCCGATCCATCCGCAGCCTATAATAAAATAGACCCACAATTCGGTCAGTTCTTACTAACTCGGGTTAACCCTGACTCATCTATGCCGCGACCGCGATCAAGCACATCAAATCTCGTGAGACTTCTAAACCAGTCAAGTGGACCGATGTACGCACTCAACGAAAAACGTAAGGTGATATTTTGTAACGAAGCCTGTGCCACTTGGTTGAAAATAGATGAGGATGACATCGTAGGAAATGTGCTTGAATATCACAGCCACGAATTAGATGAGCCGGTCCTGGAAATACTTTCCGGGCTTTGTCCGCCGCCGGAAGTATTCAGCGGAATTGAAGCGCAGTCTATCGTGGTTGCAAAATATCCCGATGCGATCTGGTCACGTCGCAAAGCAAGGTTTCTCCCGCTTGAAGAAGATGGAATCTTCCTTGGAGCCGTTGCCTATGTAGACGCTACCGACTTGCCAAGCGGTACCACCTCCCTTGAAGGTCCAACAAGCGAGTCGCAACAGCTACATAATCTGATTATCGAACATCGCAAGTCTCTGGCTCGCCGGTTTCCAATGACGACCCTCGCCGGAAAGAGCAATTCAATCAAGCATATCCGGCAAAAGGTTTCATTGGCCCTCAAACAACCAACAAACGTGGTCATTACCGGCCCCATTGGCATTGGTAAGCAGCATTTGGCCAGAACGATTCACTACAACCACACACCAAGGTTTTCAGGTGCACTGACACCGATTGCTTGTGAAATCATCACGGATGAAATGTTAACTTCGATCATCACAGACTTCATCCAGGAATGTAATAGAACTCAGTCTTTCGACTCATCAACTCTGTTGCTTTTGAATATCGATGAGCTTCAGGCACCGGAAGCAAGAATCCTAAATACGCTCTTACTGCAGGCTCCACAGCCGATCCTAACGATCTCAACAAGCTCTATTGCACTGAGCGAGCTCGTGGAATCGAAGAATTTCCCGGAAGCACTTGCCTCGCGATTAAGTACTTTGCCAATACATATTCCATCATTAGCAGATCGCCCAGAAGATATCCCTGCTTTGGCACAATTAATCCTAGAGTCAGAAAACGTTGGGCGTAATGAACAGGTAAGCGGTTTCACACCAGAAGCAATGGACATCCTAATTGACCATCCATGGCATGGAAACTGCTCAGAGTTGGAAGAGATTATCAAAACCTCTATAGCAAATTGCACTAATCATGAAGTCACCGCTGCAGACTTGCCCGATACTATCCGGCTAGCAAGAGATGCTGACAGACACCGACGTATCCCGACGGTTACTCCTCAGTTAGATCAAACTCTCGAAGATGTCGAATACATGTTAATCTCAGAAACACTTTCAGCAACCGATGGCAACAAGGCAGAAGCTGCTCGTCGCCTGAGAATCTCGCGCGCTCGGTTAATACGTCGCTGGCAGGCTTTGCAAAATCGCAACCACGAAAACAACGGGCAAGCATGAAGACTCATCTGGATCTCCCTTGGACACACCCGGCATTTGCAGAACCCATTTCAATTGGAGTGATTGCTTCTGATTACTGGCTCACCAGTCTTTATCGCGTTACTGTCCCATTGGGTTTGAAACTGAATGAAATAGACTCTGTTGCCAACACTGATGCCGAAATCCTTCTTTTGGAAGTTACGCTTGATACTCTTGATGATGTCCTTACATCGATTTCCAGTCGACTTGGTCAAATCACCTTCGTCGTTGGTGCCAGAGACTGCCAGTCTATTAACATTCTATTACTTGAAGCTGGCGCGAGTGGTTGCTTCTTCTCAACAAGACAATTTCCTCAATTGGCTCAAATGTTAGCGCAATTCACTGAATGATGATCGCCCTCCCCTGTTGACGTTGGTTCATCTCGTCGATAATGAGATCTTGTAAAAACGTGTTAATAACAAGTGGAGCAATTAAATGGCATCGGAAGAGCAGATTCTACAACAATTGACCGGGTTTAAAGATCCGGAATTAGGTCGTAGTGTCGTTGATCTTGGTCAGGTTGGTGTCAACAACATCAGCGACGATGTTGTTGAATTGCAATTGAATCTCACGACACACAGTGCAGCTATTTGGCCAAACGTCCAACAGGCATTCACCGAGTTTGCTCAGGCTCAGCTTACTGATGTGGGAGATATCAACGTTTCGTTTGGCGTTCATGAACGACCTGCTGAAAAAGTCGGTCAAATAGGGCTCACAGCTAAGAGTATTATCGCTGTTGGTTCCGGCAAGGGGGGTGTGGGGAAAAGCACGGTCGCCGCAAGTATTGCATTGAGCCTTAAAAACGCCGGATCAAAAGTTGGTCTTATGGATGCCGACGTATATGGCCCGAGTATTCCACAACTCTTGGGAATTTCCGGGCGGCCCGCAATTCAAGACAACAAGATCGAACCGAACATGGCAGATGGCATGCCGGTCATGTCCATGGGATTCATGGTAGGCGAAAGCGAAGCAGTTGTTTGGCGCGGTCCAATGCTCCATGGAGCAGTGACACAATTCCTGAGGGACACGCTTTGGGGTGACCTTGATTACCTAATTATCGATATGCCACCAGGTACAGGTGACATCGCATTGACCTTATCCCAGGTCGTGCCACTAACAGGCGCTGTCATCGTTTGTACCCCTCAAAAAGTCGCGCTGCTTGATGCAGCAAAAGCAATCACCATGTTTAGCAAAGTGAATATTCCGATATTGGGCATGGTTGAAAACATGAGTGGCTTTATTTGCCCGGACAGCGGCAAGAGATACGACATATTTGGGGCTGGTGGTGCCGAGGGTGTTGCCGAACAGATCGAAGCTCCATTCCTTGGATCTATTCCCATTGTTCCAACAATTCGTGAGCACGGTGATCTTGGTACCACCGCCAACAACCTGGAAGATCCACTGACAAAAGAGTGTCTCGATGCCATTGCAGTATCGTTAGTGAGTAATCTTGCAGCAAAAGCTGCGGAGGAACCACCGCAACCACAACTACCAGTCCTTTGAGAAGGGCTGCTGAACGCACCTGCTCCACACCAGGGATGTGTTAGTGAGTAATAACGCGTGAGCCGCAAGGTAATTCAATCTCACGCTCCACGTTAAATTCGCGACGTGGCACAATTTGCGTGCGTGCATAGTGCACGGTCTTTCCTGCGCCATTGCCGACAAAGTCTACTATAGGAGCCATCATGGATTTCCAGGCTGCCGGATACCGGCGTTTCTTGATGTGAATGATATCCGGTGAATACCATCGCGTTTCAGGATCGACCAGCGTAATGGGATACTGATGACTTAGTTGTTCCAAACCGTCATTTACCGAATCTACAGCGTTCATGATGTCACTAAATTGAAGTGGCGTGCCTGGAAACAGGAAGGTCTTAAGCAGCCAAAAACGGAATCGCCCCAATCGTGCAATACTTCCGGTCGGTAGTCTCGAAATCGCAAAGTGATCACAGTGCGCTGACAGGCGCTCAATTACGGTAGTCACCCATGCGAGTAACTCATCGGGAGGGCTACCATAGGCGATGTCATTTCCGATATCCGTCAAAAACGCAATTGATGGGATATCGCTTGGTTGACTTGCTGCCTGCCACATCGTGGAATCTGTATGACCAATGAACTCCATTCCCATGAATCGAGTTTCACGCCCGTACGACCTGCCACGGCCACCTGCCAGATGAATTTGACATGGACCAATTGTATTGCACAAATGTGAAACGAGCGTGCCGCATCCCCGCACAACATTGCTCGCACCAAGCACAAACACTCTTGCTCGGTTTTCTCTATGGTTAGTGTCTGTACTCATCGGTGATACTTACGAGAATTCATTCCAGTTTCAAAGTGATCGCCCAGAGGGAGATGCTAGAAACGCCTTCCCTTATAGGCGTTGAGCATTTGATAATTTGACATCGCCAGCATCAGAAATAGAAGCCCATTGAAGGTTACATCCTGTGTAAACCAGTACATGGCGCCGATGATCGCAACCACAATTGAAAACATCATGGATTTACCAACGGCATCACGTGCACCACTAAGCAGGAACAACTCCCTTGAGATTTGGCCACCATCAAGAGGGTAAATTGGCAGCAAATTCAACACACCCCAAAACAGACTAATCATCACAAAACTGTAGACAAAGTGTGCTAGTGCTGGGTGCTCAATACGCACGCTGTCAATCAATTCTCTAACCGTAATTCGTCCAAAACTATTCGGTTGAGCATTCTTGAGTATCCTCGCATAGAGCCCGTCGAGTTGATCGACATCTGAAGGCAGAAAGTACTTGTATTCGGATCGGGCAGTGCTTTCTGGAAAAGTGTTTTCAATTGTTTCATTTTCACTGTTTTGAGGGTCATCTGCCGATGACCGTGCAATGGGTAGTTTTAACATTTCCTCAGTTGCGAGGAATGGATCTGCTGATGCATTGTCCGGCAAATATGCATACACAAAGCCATCGGATTTAGTAGCAGTACGGCACGCAACGATTACGAGCACGGCAAAGAGCATCTGCAGAATTGGCCCTGCAAAAGATATGAAAATCTTCTTACCCGGCTGGCTATGTTTTCCAATCCCAGCCATTGCTTCTACACTGTCTGCAACAGCGACTCCACCCATATGATACAGCACAATATGTGAATTGATTCGATATCGCTTATAGGCAAACGCATGCCCTAACTCATGAATGAGTATCGAAGTAAAAGCGGCAGCGGTAAAGATCAGCAGATCAAGCGGTTTCATGCCAGGCCGGAAGGAGATTACCGCAATCAGAATCCAGAAACCGGGATGAACACGCACACGATAACCCATGAATCTGAAATTCAGATCGTAGTTCGTTCTTCCGGGTTCACCAATCATTTTTAGTCCAAGTTCGTCTTAAGTATTGCAACACGACACATTCAGGATAACCGGCGATACGAATTGCGCCTTTATGCCGCGGCCGCACGCTGGTCTTTTTCAGATTGACCCTGCAGGTCATCCAATACGAATTCTGCGGCACGCCTGGAGGCACCAGGTTTCGCATACTTTTCATTGAGCTCTGCCAACATGGTTATCCGGCGTGATCGCTCATGCTCGTCAGACAGCCACGTTTGTATATAGTCTGCCATTGGCTTTGAGTGATCGGCTGCTCCAATATATTCCGGAAACGGTACGTGTGATTGGTGACTACCAAATATATCTGATTTTTCACACGATGCTCGAAACGGATCAGGATCTGAAATCAGATTAACCAACGTAATGTATTTGACCTTCAGTAATCGATTGCCGATCCACTGATGAAATTTTCCAACTTTATATTGAATGACAGTTGGCACTTTATGAAACATTAGCTCGAGTGACACTGAACCACTGCAGGCCATGCAGCAATGCGCACTCTTTATGATCTCCGGCGTGCAACCGGTCAAGACGTCGATATCAAGTCCCGCTTCTTCGACCATTCGGCGTGCCAATTTAGCTTGAGACTCTTTGAAACTTGCGATAACAAATCGCACATTTTCATCCTCCTGCTGAATTAATCTGGCTGCATCCAAAAAACCAGGCAGTTGAATCTCAACTTCGGATGTTCGAGAGCCTGGCAGAATCGCAACGAGACGCTTATCATCGCGAGCGAATTCATCTAATACGTCTTGCTGCATTTGATGAGATGTTAGTTCGTCAAAAAACGGATGTCCTATAAAGGTCGCATTACACCCACGGTCTCTGTACCACTTCTCTTCGAATGGGAGCTTACAGAGAGCATACGATACATCCCGGCGCATTTTCTTGATTCGCCACTGAGCCCACGC
>JAKUOW010000137.1 GCA_022451045.1 Pirellulales bacterium
GAATCTATAACAAGCCAATTGGCCCCCCAATCCAGGGAAAGAAAGCTCCAACTCCCGGCTACAAGATGCTGGGCGTTGTATTGATGGTCAAGGACAAGGGGAATTACTTCCTCAAGCTAACTGGTCCGAAAAAGACGATCGAAGGCGTCGCTGACACCTTCCGTGCTTCCTTCGGTGGAACTGCCAAATCCGAAAAGGCCTACGAAATCAAGTAATCGTGCTTTAGGAATCGAGTCTTAGCTCTGCGGCACCATCGTGAACTAGACGCATCCACGCCTGGCGATGGATTCTTTGGAATTTCCTTTGAAAATCTAGGCATGCTGGGCGTGCGCCTGCTTGATTCGATGCCCTGACTCGGACATCTTATAGGGAACTCCTGACAGGAGTTCTAAGCAAAATCAACTTATTTGGTCGGTCGGTACCAAATCAATTGCCAGATCGACACCACAAGATTACATGGAAGGTAAAACATGAACGATCAAGCTACACCACGCGTCGGCATTGTGATGGGAAGCGATAGTGACTGGCCGAAAATCAAAAAAGCTGCTGCTGCACTTGAAGAATTCGGTGTTCCTTACGAGGTAAACGTAATGAGTGCACACCGTACACCCGAAGTCGTGATGGAGTATACAACGAGCGCTCGTGACCGCGGACTTGAGGTTATCATCGCAGCCGCTGGTGGCGCTGCCCACCTTGCTGGTGTTGTCGCTGCACACACAACACTACCTGTCATTGGATTGCCAGTTCCAACCGCTGATCTTGGTGGTATGGATTCTCTGCTGTCGGTTGTTCAAATGCCTGGTGATGTACCTGTAGCATGCATGGCCGTTGGAATGGGCGGACCTCGCAATTCAGGCTTATTCGCTGTACAGATTCTTGCAACTGCTGATGAAGGACTGCGTGCAAAACTTGCTGAGTTCAAGAACGCACTAGTCGACAAGATCGCTGCGAAAAATGCTGCACTGCAGGAACAACTGTAGTGCCCGCTGCTGAGACACTTTCATGGATTGGTAATGAGGCCGGTCATCTTGATCTAATTGATCAAACTCGGTTACCCACCGAATTGGTGACCACCTCTTGCCATACTGTGGAAGATGTTTGGCAAGCAATAAAACAGCTCAAAGTCCGTGGTGCTCCTGCTATCGGCATCGCTGCAGCTTACGGCATCTGTGTCGCCATACGCGATCTTGATGTACAGACGACTTCCGTGGACCAACTACGACGCAAAGTCCAACAAGCTGCCGCGTATCTCGCCACAAGTCGCCCAACAGCGGTTAATCTTTTCTGGGCGCTAAACCAGATGACGGAATCTGTGAATCAAACGGCTGATAATACTACAGCGTGCCGAAAGGCCCTGCTATCCATGGCAAAACGCATCCATGACGATGACCGCCGGATGTGTCATGCGATCGGAAGTAACGGAGCGCCGCTGATTCAATCGGCCGCGGGTGTCATTACGCACTGTAACGCCGGTGGGCTTGCTACTAGCGAATATGGCACCGCGTTGTCCGTTCTGTTCACCGCACACGATCTCGGTGGCAATTTTACGGTATATGTGGACGAGACACGGCCGTTGCTTCAGGGTTCCAGACTTACAGCGTGGGAACTCATGCAGCACGGTGTACCGACAAAGCTCATCTGTGACAACATGGCCGCTCATGTAATGAGTCAGGGGTTTGTTCAGGCTGTCATCACTGGCGCTGATAGAATCGCGGCAAACGGTGACACAGCCAATAAGATCGGAACATATGGTCTGGCTGTACTTGCACGCCATCACGACATTCCGTTTTACGTTGCCGCCCCATCTAACACATTTGATCTCGCATTAAAATCGGGTGGCGAGATTCCGATCGAACAACGTGACTCAGTGGAAGTCACCAATGGAATGGGCCGTCAAACCGCTCCGAATGATGTGAGCGTCTACAATCCGGCATTTGATGTAACTCCAGCAGAACTAATCACTGCGATTGTCACAGAACGTGGCGTAATCGATCCTGTAACACAAGCGACCATTCAGGATTTGATTGCCGATCCATCAATCACTTGAGTTTTTGCCTGTCACAAATGCCGTAATCACGACGGCTGCTAATGCCGCTATCGCTCCGATAGGTACCAACCAAACACCGGGCCCTGGGTCACTATCGTATGTCGTAACTCCGCCGGCAAAGAATCCGCCTGGCAGCAGCACGGTACCGACCAGAAGCAACCGTGATGCCAGCTTGAATCTTCCTTGTTGAACCCTATCTGCACTCAATGCAAACGCAATGTTCAGCAGACCAAGCAGTGTACCGTGAGCATGTGCAAGGCGCCACATCATCCTCCGCGTTTCGTTAGCTAAATACTCCGAGACTTCCAGTGCATGTAAGCACTCCAGAACAACACCAAGGGACATGAATACCGCGAGAGACCACCAGCCAAATACCATGTGCCGGTGACAAACCGAATTCCCTTTTAATTCACTCATTGTATTTCCAATCGTCTTCGTCTAACGTGCCTTCCTGGAACTCTCTACAATCACTCAGCAAGAATAATGCGTCGTTCATCTCGCTGCTCCATGAGCATTCTCAGCCCTTCGATTGAAAAGGTGCCGTCGGGATTTGTCAGAATTGCGTTGTTAGATTCTTGTACTTTTTCACTTTGATTCCACATATTGCGGGCAATGACGGTTACCTCTTCAAGCGATGCGCTAGCGTTGAGAAGGTCAAATGACACACTTGCAATTGTGGGAATATTCCTAAACGACTTGATGGCAATTATCTGAAGGGCTTCATAGGGATCATTAAGCAACTCCTTGAGAATCATGGGAATCCATTTGGATCCGGACGCTTCATGAGCACTTGACCAGCCCATGGCCCAGGCCGCGATAGCACGTTGTGCTGCATCTCCGCTTAAAACCTGTTTAACAACAGCGGAAACGCCAACGTATTCTTCGGGAATATCTACAGTGCCGTGGTCATACCACGTCGTCAAATGGTCGGCTGCCCAGCCAAGAGTCTTATCCAAGTGGCACAAATTGCATGCATTGAGCCTGCCAGTTTCAACGGTTACCTGTACCGCTGGTGACGTGATCTGGTGACTTCGCACGGCGCCGAGCAGACCGTATGTCGTATGCGGCATATGACAGTTGTAACAACGCGACCCGGAACTCGTAGCCGAATGATGCGTATGACTTTTGAGATGCAATTCTTCTTTGAATTGATCATGACATTGCAAACATGCCATGTCGCTTTTCAACTCGGGCCGCAGTTGGTCGTTTTTCCAAACATCCAATGATGTAACGTCATCATCGTTGTGATGCATACTGTGGCAACTCAAGCATGTCAGCTTGCCGCGTGTGTGGCATGCTGATTCCAACAAATCGGTGTACTCCCTACCGGTTACCCTGACCATTCCGTCCGGCCAAAATGCCTGCTCTAAAAACGTTGGGTCACTCTTGAGAATGGCTTGCGTGATAGGATGTTTCTCATCAGTTTTACGAATCAGGTGCAGAAACTTCGTGAGATCATCTCCCGGTCGATACTCCGTTCCATGTTTCTGAAACCGTGCGTGATGTTCCTGCCCGGTGAGCGAAACCATGCTATGACAAAATCCGCAAATCTGACTCTGTCGCCCGTGATCCTCAACTTTTGCCGGATTTACGATGTCATCAACTGTATTCTCACTAGCCAAATGGGCTTCATATCGCGTGATCGGATTCTTGAACCGTTCGATATGAGCGTCACCCGGTCCATGACACGCCTCACAGGAGATCCCAAAGTCAGACACTTCCGACTCGACCTTGATACCGTCAACGCGTGGCCGAGGATGTGTCGTGTGGCAGCGGATGCACGTATTGTTCCATCTGCTGATTTCCTGGTTACCAACATGATGCCGTGGCCCGAGAAATGTCGCACTTCGCGGTATCCATTTCTCCTCTTCGATGCTGTACGCGAACGGAAGTAACCCAAGCATCTTCTTCGGACCCAAGGGCTGAATTTGTGCCGGGTAGGTATACCAATACAGCTGAAAGTGATGAGATCCGGTCGTCATCACGACTTTGCACTTGTCGTAAAGTGGAGAGAAACCATTGGCAACTTGCACCTTCAGCTCGACCCAATATCCATCATCGTCATGCGACAGGATGAATCTCTGCTCACCAATTTGCAGGGTTTGGTCAAAATTGCCAAGGATTTCCGCCTCGTCTGCAACTTGTGTCATCGTACTGTGGTACGAGTGACTCCAGCTATGGTGTTGTGACTGATGACATGATTGACACCGCTTGCTACGACCGTAACCGTCTTTCTTTACGCGTGTCGGACGATTTACGACAGTGCTCTCTCCCGAATCTGGTTGGTCGATATTGAAAATCGTGATCGTTACAATTCCCGCTATTCCACTCACAAAGAGAATCGTGGAGAGAGCCGTTGATCGAATCACTGACAATCGACGTGATTCAACCAAAACCGGGAATAGAGCCAACCCGAGCAGAATTGTGATAATTATCCATTCCACTTGGGTTATCCTTTAAACGAGTGTCTATTTCTTCAGTTTGGCTTCCGCTTGTTTAGTTGCCTTATTCATTACATCGGCAATTTTTACTGGCACTCCACCCTGTCGTTTACTTTCATCTGCAGCTTCCATGAATGCGTAGATCTGAAGAGTCTCTTCAGCTGCAACCGGAGTTTTACCACTTCTAAAGAATTTCACGATATCGACAACCAGCGGGCCATAGCCTTGGTACGGGCCAAGTTCAACAGTACCTTTTTCACCAAACACGGTGCCGCCATAGCCGCCTTTGTAGTTTCGGATACCTTGAAATGTCCCTACTCTCCCATCAGTCCACGTCCCTGTCACGATTTCAGAGTCTTCCGTACTGCTGCGCACGACAGATTCACAACCAGCGCCCAATGCTGTAAACAACGCTTCCACGCCATGGATGCCGTACCAGAACAAGTCTGGATGTGTTTTTTCCAGATGACAGGGACTGTAACTGAAACACGCATGCACTTTGCCAATTGAACCGCCACGTACTTCCTGTGCACCTTTGGAATAACGAAGCGAGGATGACGAAAATACTGGGACGTTGTTATCAGCAGCCGCTTTATAAATAGCAACGGCATCAGCTAAGGAACCGGCCACGGGCTTGTCTATAAAAAGTGGTTTGCCAGCCTTGATGACTTGCAACGCCTGTTCAAGGTGTGGTCGACCATCGTTAGTCTCAAGTAATACAACATCCACTTCCTTGAGTAATTCATCAATGGAATCGACAACCCGCACACCCATTTCTTTTACCTGCTCGGTATATGCAGGAATTCGACTGGTGCTGGATTCGATATCACGACTACCCCATGGGTAAGCGACGGTTACTTTGCAGTTACTCAACTCTGCTGGCGCATCCTTATCGTTTAGCAGTTTGGTGAAAGCGATCGAATGCGATGTATCAAGACCGATCATGCCGACACGAAAAGATTTTGCATCTTCTGCCTGAGCTTGCATCGGTAAGCTGCAAAAACTAGCAACCAATACTGCCGTGCTAATTGCTGAGGTAACAAGTTGTCTGCGATTCATATCTCTATATCTCCAGTTCATTGATTCAGTAGAACCACACAAGTGTTATCGTTTTTTTGCTCGAACACGCCGCACGCGATGATTCAGCGTATCTCCAATATATACGCCACCATAAGCATCAATACAAATCCCATGTGGACGATCCATTTCCGATTGAGTGGCAGGTCCACCATCCCCGGCACCACCGCGGTGCTCGGGCCCCTGCCCGGCAATCGTAGTGATGACATTGTTCTTCAGGTCAATCTTTCGAATAGCCTGATTCTCTGTGTCCACAACAAATACGTTTCCTTTGGGGCCTACGGCGATGCCTTTGGGGCCGTTAAATGTCGCTTTGAGCGGATCACCACCGTCACCACTGAATCCTTTCTTTCCGCTACCTGCTATGTGATGCCAGATACCGGTCTTCAAATCCAGCTTGAAGACACTGTGACCTTCACGTAGTGCCACCCAAAGTACAGAGTTCTGGTAAAACAACGCACGCGGGCCGAGCACGCTATTTCCTTCGGCTTTTTGACCGTCTTTAGGCAAAGTCCGTCCATCGCTGCCAGCGATCGTCGTAACGATTCCAGTTTTGGCATCCACCATTCGAATGCGATGATTTCCAATATCAGCGATATAAATATTGCCAGATTCATCCAGATCAATACTGTGCGGTGAACTAAAGGTCGCCTCGGTGGCAGGCCCACCATCACCACTGAATCCTTTTTTACCGGTACCTGCGACCGTTGTGATTATGCCAGTCTTTGCATCAACACGGCGAACCAACTGATTCTGCATTTCCACGAAATACATATTGCCCGCAGTATCAAATCGCACTTCATATGGTTCGTTTAATTCAGCTTCTGTCGCGGGACCGCCGTCACCGCTGTAGCCTTTTTTACCCGTACCGGCAATCGTGACCAACTTACCAGTGAACAGATCCAGTCGCATGACTCGATGATTACCAACTTCGGTGATATACAATCCACCCTTTGGGCCAATTTCCACACCAAATGGATCCTTAACGTTGACCTCAGTACCGACGCCGCTATTCCCATTATTCTCGGGCTGACCAGTCCCCGCCAAAGTCTCGATAATGTCTGCTGCTGAGACTTGGTTTGCCACAAACGCAAAGGCAAACAGGAGCATCAGGGTTGGAATTCTAATTATCAATGTGCAATTACCTGTGAAGATATCTCATGATTGAACTGTTTCATGTTACCTTAGCCAGCACGCCCAATGTCATAAGTCCGCATGAAAACCGGTAACGGTAATTCCACACACCTGAATAGTTTGGTAATCTCGTACAAACGCAGAATTAATTGGTGAAAGGAAGTTATTTACCCATGGCGATCACCCAAGCAACATTGGATAAACTGGCTGAGTTCGACTCCCCGACGATTTGCAATGTCATTGAGCTTTTCAACGTACGTCCCCGAAACACGGGCTACATGGATGGACGAATCAAGTCTAATTTTCCAGACTTCAAACCGATGGTTGGCTATGCCAGCACTGCTTGCTTTAGAAGCGATGCACCACCTGTAGGTGGAGATGCATATGGTAGCATCGGCGCTCAACTAGCCGCCTTTGAAGAACTTCCCGGACCGCCAGTCGTAGTATTTCAGGATCTGGATGATCCTGCTGTCTCAGCTGTATTTGGAGAAGTTATGTGCTCCACCTATCAGGCCTACGGATCAGCAGGTCTGGTCACCAATGGTGGCGGACGTGACTTGGAACAGGTTAAAGCACTAGGCTATCCGGTATTTACGGGAAATACGATCGTCTCACATGGTTATTGCCATATGCTACATCTCGGGCTGCCTGTCCGTGTTGGCGGATTGATGGTGAACAACGGGGACTTGCTGCATGGCGATGCAAATGGTGTTACAAACATCCCACTGGACATCGTTGAAGAAGTCGCGGACATCGTCGATGAGTTTATCGCCACCGAAGACATCATCATGGATTACGTCAAAGCAGATGGTGATAAGTGTGTTGATAAATTCAATGAACTGAGAGCTGAGTTCCAGGACGCGGTTGCCAAGCTCAAAGCACGTGTTGAACGCAGCTAACTCTTATTGTGTGACCGTAGACTATTGTGTGACTGTAAACCCGAATTCCGCCGGAAGGTAATCAGCCGTGACACCAACTGAAGTCCTTACATTATGCCGAGAGCATGACATCAAGGCGGTAGATCTGCGATTCACGGATCTACCAGGAACGTGGCATCATACGACCATACCGGTAAAACACCTAACTGAAGACGTGTTTGAATCTGGATTGGGCTTTGATGGATCGAGCATCCGCGGATGGCAATCGATCAATGAAAGTGACATGCTGATTCTGCCTCAGGCAGATACCGCGTTCGTTGATCCATTCACTGAGCTTCCCACGCTCAACCTGATCTGTAATATCCAGGATCCCATTACTGGCGAAGAGTATGCAAAAGATCCACGCACCATCACCATGCGTGCGATCAACTACCTCAAGCACAGTGGGGTCGCGGATCAGGCTTATTTTGGTCCCGAGGCTGAATTCTTCATTCTCGACGATGTGGCCTTTGATCAGACAGCCAATCAAGGCTTTTACCATCTGGACAGTATTGAAGGTGAATGGAATCGTGGTCGGGAAGAAGCACCCAACCTGGGGCACAAAATACGGCACAAGGAAGGCTACTTCCCCGTACCACCCACAGATCATCATATGGATCTCCGCAATCAAATGATGCGGACGCTGATCAAAGCTGGCCTGGACGTGGAATGCCAGCACCACGAAGTAGGTACAGCTGGGCAGGCTGAAATAGATCTGAAATATCAGGATATGCTCACGATGGCAGATCAGATCATGATCTACAAATACATCGTGAAAAACGTGGCAGCCCAAGCCGGAAAAACTGTGACGTTTATGCCCAAGCCGATCTTTGGTGATAACGGAAGTGGCATGCATACTCATATTTCACTTTGGCAAAATGACGACCCAGTTTTTGCTGGTAGTGGGTATGCCGGTCTCAGTGAAACCGCACTTCACGCAATTGGCGGAATTTTGAAACATGCCCCCGCCTTGCTCGCGTTTACGAATCCAACGACCAACAGCTATAAGCGACTGGTGCCCGGATATGAAGCACCTGTGAATTTGGCATATTCACAACGCAATCGATCTGCAGCATGCCGCATCCCGATGTACAGCAATAACCCTAAAGCCAAACGTGTAGAATTTCGCTGTCCGGATCCAAGTTGCAATCCTTACCTTGCGTTTACGGCGCTACTTATGGCGACGATCGACGGAATTCAAAACAAGATCAGCCCTGGTGAACCGCTCGACTGTGACATCTACGATTTAGATGAAGCGCAACTGGCTGCTATTGCCAGCACGCCTGCTTCACTTGGTGACGCCCTCGATGCACTGGAGCAGGATTATGAATTCCTGCTGCGCGGCGGTGTCATGGATGAATCGCTGATTTCGACCTGGATTGACTACAAGCGAACAAACGAAGTGGATGCACTAAGGCTGCGACCACACCCTTACGAATTCTGCATGTACTACGACGTATAAACATGCAACGCTCAAAGATTGGTCATCAGCTACGACAAGACGTCGTTATCTTCAAGCATTTGTACAATTTGATCGACACATTCGCTCACTGAATGTTCACTAGTATCGATCACAAGTGCTGGTGATTCGGGTACATCGTAAGGGCTTGATACACCTGGGAAGTCAGTGATTTCTCCGCTATCTGCTCTGTCGTAGAATCCTTCTTCATCCCGTTCGCGACATACTTCGATCGGAGCATTGAGGTGCACCACAAAGAACCGGTCTTCACCGATATTTGCACCGACCTTCTGTCTGACATCTTCATTCGGTGCAACAAATGCACAGATACAGATTAGACCAGCATTGTTTATTAGCTTAGCCACTTCTGCACTTCGTCTTAGATTCTCTGAACGCTCGGCGGCGGTAAATCCAAGATCCTTACACAACCCGCGACGCATTTGTACACCATCAAGAACCGTGCAAGCACGACCCTGGTCAAACAGGCGACGCTCTAATGCCTGCGAAATGGTCGTCTTGCCGCTACCAGTTAATCCAGTAAGCAATACGGTGGCTGGGTTCTGTCCGAATCTTGCTTTGCGTTGATCCGCGTCTACCGTGCTAAACTGCTCGCCGCCAGATGATTCTTCGTCGCTTTCCCACAAGTCTACCTGAGAGTCACCTGAAGTGCGGTCGATGATCATTCCAGCGGCCACGGTTACATTTGTGATCCGATCGATGATGATGAAGGCGCCAGTACCACGGTTCTTCCTGTAGCTATCAAAACAGAGTGATTCACTCAACGACAAGTTACACCGGCCGATTTCATTCAATCCCAGCGTGGGTGCGTCGACTCGATGAAGCGTGTTGACATCGACTTGGTATCGCAATGTATCGATATTTCCAGTGACCATCTTGGTACCTTGCTTGAACAGGTACTCTTTCCCTGGAACCATTTGTTCGTCGCTCATCCAGACAATCATTGCTCCAACCTGTTTCTTCGATTGGGGAGTGTTACCCGGGCGGACAATCATGTCTCCACGACTACAGTCAATTTCATCTTCAAGCGTTAGCGTAACACTCAGCGGGGGAAATGCTTCGTCTAAGTCGCCGTCAAATGTGACGATGGATTTCACTTTACTGGTCTTGCCTGATGGCATAACCATCACTTCATCGCCCGTGCGAACGATTCCCGAAGCGATCGTGCCACAGAACCCTCTGAAGTCCAGGTGGGGTCGATTTACAAGTTGAACAGGCAGTCGGAAATCCTGAAAGTTTCGATCTGAACCGATGTACACTGACTCGAGGAAATTCATCAACGTCGAACCGTCGTACCACGTCATGTTTTCGCTGTGATCAACAACGTTGTCACCAAGCAAGGCTGATATCGGAATGAAATGCAGGTCAGGGATATCCAATCGTGCCGAGAAGTCCATGTACTCCTGGCGAATCTCGTTAAATCGCTCTTCGCTGTATTCAACTAGATCCATCTTGTTAATGGCGACTAGTACGTGCTTGATACCAAGTAATGAGACGATGAAGCTATGACGCTTGGTCTGGGTGAGCACACCGTGACGCGCATCCACCAGGATAAT
>JAKUOW010000138.1:0-6146 GCA_022451045.1 Pirellulales bacterium
GGGATCCAGTGGAACCGGCAGGTTTACTTTAGGCTTCGGTTGTGATTCCCAGGCTTTGGAGGCCTCGATACGTTTTTCCAGTTGCCTAACGCTATTAAAATACTGGTCCAGCCGTTGCTTGTCGCCTTTACCGAGATTTTGGCTAAGTGATTTTGCCTGACCCGCAACGGTGTCCAAAATACTTTGCCCTAATTCCAGCTTGCGCACCTGTTGTTTTGTTTCCTGAGCCGTTCCCTGAATGAACATCCTTGTGAACAACTCCGCCGCGGACTGGTCGCAGGGGATCATGACACCAGATTCTGTCCAGGAAAGGCTACGAACTCCTTCTTGAACATTGACACCTAATGTAAACGACGGGAATCTCGTTTGATGTCCAATCTGTTCGGCCATCAGCTGATCCAATGAAATTGTATTTTTAAAACGACCGCTGGCAGGATGTGGTGCGGCTGTCAGAAAGCAGTTGTCGGCAGGATGACCGCCGTCGACGTCAGGATGTGACACCCCGCTAAATACAGTGAAGTCATTGCGATGTTTGCTGAGTAATTCGAGGTACGGTGAGAGTTGATAGTCGAAACCGTCGTCCTGCGGAAAGAAGTGCTCTGGTAGTAAACCAAGGTTGTTACAGATCGCGAGCATGCGGGTTGGTTTCATACCTGCTTTGGCAGCAGAGCTAAACGGTGCACGCATAATGTTTAACAGCGGCAGCGACAACGCAACGCCGGCACCACGCAGCAAACTGCGACGCGACAACGGCTTTCGATTCGTAGTGTATGGACCGGATGACCGGGTAGGTGATTTCATTTCGGCGAGACTTATTTGTTTAGAAAAAGGCTGCTCTTTACCACTTCGCGGATGAGCGTACGGACACCGTAGTGGCGTGGCTTACTATTTTCAATTATAGCTTCGAGTTTTTCACGGTCGGAGAATCTATTCGGTGCTCCCGTTGCAAAAACCATAAGTTGGTTGACCATGTTTCGCGCCAGTAAGTGTTCCTTAGTCAGGAGTATTTGTTTTAGATCTAAAATGTCTTTAAAACCTTGTCCGTCAGGAAGTGTTCCCGACGCATTGACACTTGGACCCAGACGATAACGGTTAATGAAACCGTTGTGTCCGATTCCGGAGACCAGAACTCCGTTCCCCTCAGACGTGGTTCGATACTGATCTCGCCAGGCACCCATGACATCAAAGTTTTCCAGAGCAAACCCTGCCGGATCGATTTGTGAATGGCAGACATTACAGCTTTGATGTGAACGATGAAGCGCCAATTGCTCGCGAATAGTACTAGCCCCGCGTATGTCCGACTCAATTGCCTGAACTGAGGGAGGTGGAGGTGGTACGTGTATGCCAAGCAATCGTTCCATCACCCAGGCTCCGCGTGTGACAGGTGATGATGTGGTACCGTTGGCGGTGACCTTTAGCACACTCGCTTGAGTCATCAGACCACCCCGCGGGCTGCTGTCGTCGAGTTCCACCGGACGAAAGCCTGCACCCAGGACATCTTCAATTTCATAGAGAGTAGCCAGCCGTTCATTGATAATGATGAAATCGGAGTCGACGACATGGCGGATGCTTAGATCTCCCCTGATCAGTTCCTGAAAATAGAGTTGCGTCTCTTCAGACATTGATTCCACTAACGCGTCATCCAGCTGATACTCGGGATAAAGCTCAGAATCGGGATCGCTGGCAGTCATGTTTCGCAGGTCCAGCCAATAGTCAAGAAACGCATTAACAAAGCGGCGACTTTTGGGGTCATCCAGCATTCTGTCAACCTGTTGGCTGAGTATATCTGAGTTCAGCAGCAATCCGCTGACGGCAAGACTCCTGAGTGTTTCATCAGGCGGTGAGTTCCATAGGAAAAAAGAAAGTCTTTCTGCCAACGCATGTGCGTCGAGCACCCCAGGTCGTGCATGGTGATAGAGAAATTCGGGGGATCCAAGTACGGCGGTGTATCCAGCCAACATGGACTCGGTAAAGCTATGTCCGTTAGCCAGTGATTCATGGATCAAGGTCAAAAACCGCTGAAGGTCGTTGTCACTAACGGGTCGGCGGTGGGCCTGTGTCATAAAGTTTCGCAGCAACCGTTCTGCATCGACGATCGGTTCTGTACTTTCAACCGACACGTGACCTCTGGCAGGGGGTCGATTATGAGCATTGTAGATACCGTCTAGTATGTCTAAAGGATTTGGCTCGGTGGAAGATGTACCACGCTCGTAATTCGGATAATCCTCTGCGATGAATTTTTGATACTCTTCAGAATTCGATTCGGTGGTCTTTAGGCTTCCAAATAACAGTTGATGGCCCGGCGGAGGCCAATCTTCATGGATTGGTCCCTCTACTTCCAGCCATTGATAAGCGACGCCCGGCATTCCATCTTCTTCTAACAAAGGATTTTGGAATTGGGGTGGACGAGATCTAACAAGCCTTGATGCGTCCGGACGAATCGTTTCTCCAGCTTTTAACCAAACTTCCAGCTCCTGAACGGACGTTTTGGGATGAAAGTCGAAATGTCCAAGGCGTCTTAGTTTTCTCGGCGGTGAGTCGGCATAGATTGTGATTGGTTCTGTCCGCCGGCCTGACGTAAGCTCTGTATAGTCGGCAGACATCCAGACGGTATATCCAGCGAATTTAAGACGATATCTCCCGGAGGACGGTGCCCGAAACTGATCATATTGAATCTCCACATGTTCATATGTACTTGAGACCATAACCACTGCTTCCTCATCTCGTCGGCTGGGAATGGAGTGACGGCCGGGAAGTGGGCGAATGAAACTACCAGATTTCTCGGCAGGGCGAACATTTAAAGCGGTCTGAATTTCGTATCCCAACACGGGATAGGTTTTGCGAATATTCGGGCCATTACCACGCGTAAACTTTAGCTGATCCCATGAATAGAACCGTTGTCTTATCGGCTTGGGTAATCCTGTTTGCCTAATGATGGCTTCCCGTAAAGCATTTTCTGCCGTTCTTAGATAACGCGATAATTGAACATGTGAGACATCAAGCGCTTCTCCCGATTTATTAAATCCGTGAGAGATCGGGTCTTCCGGAAGAGATTGCCTGATTTCCAGGTAAGGAAGCGAGAGTAGATCCCGAATCGCATTTTCATACTCATAGCGATTCAGCCGCCTATTAATAGCCCTGCCCGAGTCCACCAACATTTGACGTTCTGCCTCAATAATCGCCTTCCCTATGGCGTTCAGTAAGGAGTTTGATTCTGAATCCCCTATTTTCGGTTGTTCGGGCGGAGGCATTTCACCGGCCTGTACCCGGTCATGGATTTTCACCCATATTTCAAGCGCGTTCTGCGAGACCGGTTGTTTTACGAGTGTCTGCAGATCCAGATTCCCTTCCTTGGTGTTAGCGTTGTGGCAACCTGCGCAGTGCTGGTCGATGAGTTTGATGACTGTTGCAGAAGGCTCCTGTGCAGTAGTTTGCAACGCCGGGAAGCAACATGCCAGGCTGAGAAATGCAATTCGGAAATGAGGGTAGTAAGTATTCATGTGACGATATGAACAGAATCCCTAGGGGGACTCCTTTCTCATTCGTTCTTTCCATTCATGGAAGAAGAACGCTTCGTGGACGCGGTTGGCATCGTACTCCGAGTTGATCGTCGGCATCTGCGCACCAACACTCTGCCGCCACATGCGCAACTCGTTCAACAGTTCGCTTGCTTTCTCTGGGAGCGAATTCACGAGGTTTACCGTCTCACCAATGTCATTTTCAATATTGTACAATTCCGCGGGAGTTCCGTCGAAGTGCTCAATCAAACGATACGGTCCCTTTCGTATGACACCATGAGGGGATGCTCCACCGTGGTGGTAGTGTGGATAGTGCCAGAATAATGACTCGCGTTGGAGTGGTTGGTTCTTTAGTAATAGCGGCAATAGATCAACACCATCGAGATCATTTGCAGCCTGTTTCTTCTGCCCTGCCAGCGACCGAAGGGTAGGGAATAGGTCTACACTGGTAACGGGAACACTGGTTTCGATTCCAGCTGAAATCCGTCCAGGCCACCGGATAATCAGTGGCACTCGGTAGGCACCTTCGTAAGCAGAACCCTTGCCGTCACGTAGCGGACTATTATTTGTTTTTTGTGGTTGATCCGCATAATGGTTGCCACCGTTATCGGATGCAAAGATAACAACGGTGTTTTTTACGAGGCGCAACCTCTCAAGTGCCTGCATGATCCTTCCAACATTTTCATCGAGGCTATGAATCATTCCAGCGTTTATCGGATTACGTTGTAAATGGTGAGGCTTGAGCTTCGACTCAAACTCCCGAATGTGTTCCTCCTTAGCTTGAGTGGGTCGATGAGGAGTGAAATATGAGAGGAATGTGAAGAACGGACGATCACGAGACTCTTCTAAACTCTTGATCACCTCATCCGTAAGCCGGTCTGTGAGATAGTCGCCTTTCTTTCCTTTCAGATCCTGCATCATCGGCCACGGATAGAAGTAGGTACCCGGCCACCCTGCTTGCGTCGCAGCTAAAGTATGATCGAATCCCTGACTGGCAGGAAAATGCTCTTTACCACCAAGATGCCACTTTCCGAAGTAATACGATTCATAGCCTCCCGGCTTCAACATCTCGGCCATTGTTACTTCCCCGTGAGGGAGATAATCCCGCTGCCAACTTGGGGGTTTTAACGCAGCATAGGGAAACTCCAGTCCACTAAGAAAATCTGTGATATGTAATCTTGCCGGCGACTTGCCCGTAAGAATCGCTGCACGCGTCGGCGAACAAACCGTGGCAGCGGCGTAGGCGTCTGTAAACCGTATCCCCTGTTTTGCCAGACGATCGATATTTGGCGTTTCGTAAAAGTCACTTCCGTAACAGCTAAGATCCCGCCAGCCAAGATCATCCGTCAGGATCAACAGAATATTTGGTTTTGCAGCATAGGACGAGTCATGAAGTAATAACAGTGCAGCTAGAATGCCGACTAGTTGTTTGGTGTTTAAAAGCATTGCATAGCTCTTCATTTAGCGGCTGCCGGGCGGCGAATATTCTGTCTTTGCTAGATTGGAACACACCGAAACTAAAAGGGATACCGACGCACAACACTTGGGGTATTTTTCACGTCTTCGTCTATCAGTCAGTTTCGAGTAGATGGAATAGTTAAACGTTCATATAACGGATATCCAATATGTTTTCGTCCGATTGTAATTTGATCGGGAAATACATGAAAAATGTGAATCGATAGCATGTTGTCACTCAGAACATGGGCTGTGCGATCATGCATGCGAAATCCGTTGAAATGCCTATGTCCGAACAAATAGCCTGTAACACGATATTGATGGAGCAGACTTAACACTTCATCACCTCCCAGTTGCGGCTGCAAACTATATCCAAAGTCCGGTATTGAGGGATAATGAGCAACCACAAACACGTGTCGCTTGTTTTTCGTGTTTTCAAGCGCCTTACGTAGAAACTTCATTTGCGCATCATCTGCTCGCTGGGTCATGAAGCTTATCAAAATAAACGCCGTATCACCGTAGACGACGGTGCGATCCGGTTTACGCCCCGTAAATTTTTCGAACAATGCTGTCGGCCCCTTAAACCCTTCATCCGACGCCTTATCAACTGCGTCCGCCACAAGCTTCGCGTACTCTGGTGCTTCCTTAACAGCTGATGCATAAAGTGGCTCCACGAAATCATAGTTGAACAATACATCGTGATTACCTGCCACCGGCTCAAGTGGTGACTTTAATTTCTCAAAATGCTCCTGAAACAGCCTCCACTCTTCGGGCAGATTATTATTAACCAAGTCACCAGCAACACAGACAACAGATGGAGCAAACCTGTTAAGCTCCCGTATACCATCGTTCGCTCGTTTAATCAAAAGGTCGCGGTTGTGCCTCCGGTCAAATTGTGGATCGGAAATTAGTGCAAATGTCATGTCCGGCTTTACTGCCAGATCCTCCGTGTAAGATGGACATTCGTACGGATCGTCCTCGACTCGTGGCAATCTTGGCCTAGTCACTGGATTTGGAACCGACAAAACATACACGGGCTCCTCAGGTTCCGAAACCTGCGCCACATCGATCCGATCCTCATATACCTTAATCAATGCCCCTGATCCGCGGTGCGACCAAGCTAAGGACCCCACTTTTCGGATGGGAAGCGTGTTTTCCATACCCACGCGATAA
>JAKUOW010000138.1:6156-10452 GCA_022451045.1 Pirellulales bacterium
GATAATCGTAACGCGTGGGGTCGAATCTCATGCCGATCTTATAATCATTAACAATCGAAAAAAACGCCGCGTAATCAGATTTAAGATTAGATGGCTTAAATTCACCGTCGCGATCCGCAAACAGTAGTACGCCCTTCGATTTGGGTGCCTCCGACAACTGCTGTCGAATTCGAAATGAAGCCTTATCCGGCGCGCCAAGAAGATCAGAAGCAAACACGAGTGTGCTGCCGTTCAGAGACTTCAGATTCAAATCAGCATCTAGATCGCCAAACACATCTTTGTAGGCGTCGAGTGTACCGTCCGATCGATCACGATGGCCAGGCATGGTGTAGACTCGAACCTCAATCTGGTCCACGAATTTTCGGACAGCTTCAAAGTCTTGTTTTAAGCCCGTCCAGGTTAACGATCCCTGAATCACTACAGCGTCGGGATGCAATCGATTTATAAGGCTGACTGCTCTTGAGAAAGATGCTGGACCGGTCTTAGCTAAAAAATCACGAACGCTACCATGTTCGTCTATTATCTCCTTAGGTGCTAACTTCGTAATGTAGGGATTCGAAACTAACGCAATAGTTGTGACGGGCTCGTCCGCCTCTGCTTGTGTACAGACGATCGTTGCTAACACAGCGATAACGTTGGTTATAGAACGCACCATTTATCGCGACCCCAGAGCGGGTTCCTACTATTGCAGTATTGCGGTTATGACTCTGTTCTTATCATATCAGCTTGTTTCCCTACATTTAGGATGTTGCTTTTGATATTTCTTTCGCAAAAAGCACCCCTTTCATTACCTCAACGGGACCGAATGCCATTTCCTAATTAATGAGCGTCTTATCATATATCGAAAATCTGATCCGGCCTCCCTCCCCAAGCCTAGCATCCCGTTTAGTTAGCAGTGGTAGCAGCTGCGTCGGGGCGTTTAAGCGTAGCAAGAGTGGTCTGTGCTTTATGCCGCATTTAGTCCCAAGGTGGTGAAGTCCCCGTTTCCAAACCGGAACTTGCACCAGTCACGATGCAAAACATCTCTGAAGCTATCTCAAGAGTGAGCGAACAGGCTTACCGTGCACCACGAAATGCGGTCGGCCAGCATAGTCCGTGACGCGTGTATTGTGATCATAGCCAAGTGCATGATAAATCGTGGCAACGAAATCGCGTACGTGTACTGCATTATCCTTAGGCTCAGCAGCGTGCTTGTCACTGCTGCCATACACCATTCCTGAACGTACTCCACCACCTGCCAACATCGTTGTATAAACATTTGGCCAATGATCACGACCGCCATTTGGATTTATGACCGGTGTCCTGCCGAATTCAGAGGTATACACAATGAGTGTTTCATCGAGCATACCTCTTTGCTTTAAATCGGCAATAAGTGCAGAGACACTCTGATCAACTAACGGCAGATTCTTCCGCATGGTTGGGTAGTTATCAGCATGCGTATCGAAGTGTGTATATTCTTTTGTAATTGGCCAGGTAACCGTGACAAAACGTACACCTTTTTCCACCAAACGACGGGCGACTAAGCAGCTACGGCCAAAATGCGTGTCCCCATACCTAGAACGCATAATGTCAGGTTCATCGTCCAAACAAAATGCCTGCCAATCCGGCGACTCACCAAGCACTGATAAACCTTCATTCTGTACCTGCTGAAATCTTTTCGATTCCTCTCTCGCCACCTTAGATTCTTTGTTTAGGGCCTCCAGAAGCTTCGCCCGATAATTGAGCCGTTTTCCAGCATTTTCAACACTCGGCACAAAATCATTTGGCAAGCCACCCGGCATTTCACCCTTGTAATCCATAAAGAAAGGATCGTACTTCTGGCCTAAATAACCAGCATGTTGACCCGCCCACTCAGTACCAGCACCATCTTGAGTGATATACATCGGCAAATGTATAGAGGTTGGCAAAGCGTGACGTTTTTGCCGATCTCGTCGACCTTCTAATTGTGTTAAGACACTCCCAATCGACGGAGTATCCCGCCTGCTCAGAAAAGGCTGACCAGCCCGTGGTGCATGCGGCCAACCGGTCAAATTGTAATGCACTCCCGCTGCATGAAAATTACTGCCGGAATGGTACATCGAGCGCACAAGTGTATAGTCATCTGCCATGCTGGCTAACTTGGGAAGGTGCTCGCTAACCTGAGTACCTGGCACGGTGGTCGCAATTGGATTGAACTCACCTCGAATTTCTGTTGAGGCATTCGGCTTCAGGTCGAAGGTATCCTGTTGCGATGGACCACCTATCATAAAGAGTAAAATACAGGACTTAGCCGTAGGCTTATGCGAAACGGCTTCTATGCTCTCAGTCAGATGTATCCCTGAGCCAATCGCAGACAAGCACGATGCCCGCAACATCGTACGGCGCGAGTAGAATTTGGCTTGTCTAATTCGCTCCTGTCTCATTTTCACCTTCTTCATTCAAGACATCGCTTAGATAAGCAGCCGATCAGTCCTTAGGCTAACAACTCCTCTCGGACTTTTCCGGCAGCGACAATCGGGAACGGCCTATTCAGTCGATCATGTAATAACATTTCATGGTCTATACCCAACAAGTGGTAAACGGTCGCCAATATATCGTTAGGAGAAAAAGGATTATCTGCCACATCTCCGGCAATTGCATCTGTTTTGCCAACAACACGACCTCGTGCAAATCCACCCCCGGCAAAAATGGCCGAATAAGCCCGAGACCAGTGATTCCGACCTCCTCCCGGACTGTCATCAATCCTTGGTGTGCGGCCATGCTCGCTGATACAAACCACCAGAGTCTCATCCAAAAGACCGCGTGCTTCAAGGTCATTTAACAGAGCAGGGTAGGCGTGGTCAAAACTCGGGCAAAGTTGATTCTTCATTCTGTTAAAGTGATCCTCGTGGGTATCCCATGCACTATTCACCGATTCATATTCATCCCAGAACACTGTTACAAAAGTGCTGCCTGCTTCTATCAGACGCCGTGCAGCAATGCACGAATGACCAAACAAGTTTTCTCCATACTTTTCCCGCACCGTTTTTGGTTCGCGACTGACGTCGATCGCATTAGAGATTCGAGGCGATGTTAACAATGAATGCGCCATCTGCTGATAACGATCAAAACTTTTGGCGATCGGTGTTCGATTAAGCTGTTCGCGTCCTTTGTCAAATTGCTTCAGCAATTCACTCCGATTTTTTAATCGGTCAATTCTAATCTCCGCACTAGGTTGTTCAGCAGCGGCAAGCACAAGGCGCGAATCTGGTTCAATCCCGCCATAAGGGTCTCGGTATGTTTTGGTAACCCCACCAAAGGAGGCTGTTACCTTCGCAGACCGTGAGCTCGCTGAACCTTTGAACTCAGTCCAAATTGGGTCGAACGCTGGCCCCAAGAATCCTCCGTACGGCCCGGAACGTAGCACCTCACCGGTGCGCCGAGAGCTAAAAGGCCATGGCATTGCAATATTTTGAGGAACATCTGGTAACGAGCCATTTGATTGCTGCTGTTGAATGTAATCTACGACAGACCCTATAAAAGGCCAACTTCGCATATCATGAGGATCGCTAAATCTCTGGCCAAGCTTTGGAATTCCCGTTAGGGCCAATTCAATCCCATGAAGTGGATAGGGGTGCGTTAATGATCGGACAATCGTAGTCTTATCTAAGATACCAGCTGTGTTGGGAAGAAGTTCACCAACCCGATACCCAGGAATGGCACTTGCAATCCCGCCGCCAAATTCCCCCCGAATTTCGATCGGCGCATCTGGTTTTACGTCAAAGGTTTCCAGCTGACTAGGAGAACCCCACAAATAAAGCAAAATACATGACTTCGCCTTACCAAATGTGCTTTTTCGTTCTGCATTATCCTGAGCCTGTATACTCCTAGCCTGATATAAATCAGCAAGAGTAATGCCCCCCAAGCTCAGCGAACCTCCAAGTAACAATTCCCGGCGTGATACGCCATCACAGAGACGCTTTTGGGATCCTAGAATACGAAACACTTATGTGTCTCCTGAAAATGACTCAGCTACAGCTCACCAGATAACTACTTATATACATCGGTTATTCATCAATTAAAATCCAAGTTCCCATTTATCAGCATCAGTTTCCGGATGATGCATAGCTGCTTCCTATAAGTGTCCTGTCCGTGGTTGTTCGATAAACGACAGGCACACACCATCCTCAATGCACGTCCGCAATGTCCGGGTGCGCATTTGAGCGACTGCTCAAGCCTTATATATATAGAAGCAGAGAATTAGCGTGCCACTAGGCTGGTCACCAAGTCAACGATAAGTGACTCCGCAATCTCTACTTTTACGCCCTGCACTAACCC
>JAKUOW010000139.1 GCA_022451045.1 Pirellulales bacterium
CCGAATTAAATCCGACCACCGGTACGGTTTTCATCCCAATCACGATAAATACGGTCATAGTAATAACCGCTGAAACTCATCGAAATGTTGGTGTTTCTCCAATACGGATCGCTGTATTGCAACATATAGCGTTCATACCATTCACCAGGCATCGCTTCGATACGGAAACCCTGGCCACCACCCCGGAATGCTTTTCCATCACGAAAATCCTGCCAGCCACTAGGTACAGCCCGATAGTCGAAGTTACGTTCGTCATACATCAGCTGTCCGGTAAACCCTGAATCGGAGTTAAGGCCGTCACCGATGTGGAATGAACCGGTGCGTGCTTCTTCCACATAAACGTCGAAAGGCACTCGATTCAGTGGATTATCTGGATCCAACAGTGGATTAGGAGTATCGACTGAGTTATCCGTTGGTCCGTCAATCCCTAGTTGTGCTGCCGCATACCGTATTTGTCCGCCACTTGTTGCTGGATTGGACGGTTGACGATATTCGGCAGTTTGCACTGTACCGCCGCCGCTATACTCCGTGGTGTATAGATTTTGAGAAGGGCTTTGACTGCGGATTTGTATCTCATTCTCCGTGCGCAACTCGTTCTGAATACCTCCGAAAGATCCCGCCTCTCGATGTTTGCCCGTGACATCAATACGTTTTATATCAGTATCCTGCTGTGAATTCTCACTGTCAGTAGAATCGAGAACGACTGCACCATTAGTCGCACTCAAGCTCTGAACTTGGCTGACATCTTGACTCGTTTCGGATTCCGCAACAGCATCGTCTGCCAGTTCTGCGAGCGTCGGGGAATCATTCCTGTGACTAAAAACGCCCTGGCAGGCGGTCAGCGTACAAATCATCCCAGCAAGCATCAGCCGCGTTAGCGGATGCCACTTATATCTGTACCATTGCTGATCGTGTGTGTTATTCATTCGTAGTAAACTGTGGCGGCGCCACAAAGATGTTTCTCGTTGATTGTTGATTGGTACAATCGTCCTTGTGATTCATCACGGTACGACCTTTCTTCTATCGATGCGGTCGCCATTGATCATGATCAAGACGCTGAAATGGCACAATATCGGGAAGTCGGTCCGGTGATTGTCCTCGTATTGTGGCACGGGTCGGCTCTTCTTCGCCAACATTGACTGGATTAGGAGCAGTTGGCAATGGTGCTTGCGGTTTAATTGTTTGCAGATCCGGCTCTCTGATCACTATCGTAGGCGGCTTACCCATAGCTGGATTCGATTCAAACAATTGGCTATGACGGAGTCTTCGTTCACTTGATTCCATCTGACGTCGATTGGCCATATCCCCTGGCATCATAGAGAGACGATTTAAAATAACATCCGTACGTGTCCGTGGGTTTTCTCCTGCGATCCGTACATTGATACGGCCCACGCGAAATGGCTCGCCTTCATCGATGTTAAATACGATATCGAGTTCACCGGGCGTTTCACGAAAACGGATATCCGGTGTAATGGACGCAAAAATATATCCACGAATTCCGTATGCCGATTTGATACTGTTATTGTCGATATTCATCGCCCCAAGATTAAACGGCTGATTCTCGCTAAGTGACAACAATATCATCAGATCAGCATCGGTGAATTCCGTATTTCCTGAGAATTGCATTGAACGGATCACGTAACGCACGCCTTCATTTATTACGAATCGCACGGTGATCCAATGCCCACTTGCATCCGGAGTAGTCTCTACACCAACACGTGCCTGAAAGTACCCAAGGTTTCTGTAATAGGCCACAAGTCGATCTACATCTTCCTGCACCTTTTCGTAATTCATATCACCGCCGTAGAGCCAGGTAAGTGTGCCTTTCTCAGTTTGAATAATGCTCTGCAAACGTGCAGGATTGGTAAGTTCAGAATCAAAACCAATGAATTCCACCCTGGCGACTTTCTCTCGCGGGCCTTCGATAACATAAAAGACGATGTCTCGTTGACCTGGTTTGTCGCCTTCAAGAATTCTGATGTCGACCATTGGGTAGCCGTACTTCTTGTATAGTGACTTTACCTTCCGTTTGGCATCCTCAATGGTGTACTGATTCAATGCATCACCTGCAGCTAATCCTGCTTCGGTTGATAGCTTTTCATCCAATATTCCACGATTACCAATGAATCTTAGTGATCGTATCGTTGGTCGCTCAAACACTTCAAATTGAATTGAGACGCCATCATCGACACTGTCGGTCACGACGCGGACATCACGAATCAATCCGGTTCGATAAAGATTTCGCACGTCTTCTTGCAACAGCCCGCTGTCGAAACTACGGTCTGTGCGGCTATTGATCGTTGCCATCAGTCGTTGTTCAGTCATGAACTTATGACCCTTGAACTCAATAGATTTAATCAGTTTTCCGTCTAAATCACTGGCATCAATCGCTTCCTGAGGCTCATCGATCTCCGGTGTGAATTGTGTTGACGGGGGTATGATGTCATTACTACCACGTCGACCGTTGTTGAGACGTTGTAATGGCTGGATTCGGCCAGCCTGCTGAACGGTTGTCGACGGGAACATGGACGATGGTTTGTAAACTGCAGGAGCGTTCTGTGCACTACAAACAGACCCAATACACAGCAGGATCACAAAGAAGGAATTGATCCTAAAACTATTGATTGAATGAATTGTATGTGTATTGTAAGCCAATGGATTAACAGTGCTGCGAATTCGTTGCGTAACAATAAAAAACGTAATCCGCGCGCAGGGACGCCATCCGCGAACTACGAGCGGTCGCAAAGAAATACTTTAAATGCCGCATTAGAGCAAGGCGAATTTGGGACAAATTCGACGGGTACAAATGTCGCAGCAGATTAAAGCAGCACTCGATCTTATTACTGTTCTAGGCCGATTTGGAAAACTTCTTCGGCATCCAGTACTTTGTCATTTGAATGGAACAAACTCGCTATCGCTGCCTTGTGAATCTTCATCTTGGTTCCGCCCACGCCGACTGCTCCGTAACAAACCGTGCCGGAATGATCCACAGCTTGATCCATGACATCGACAGATTCTATCCCAAGCGGTGGAACAGCATTTAAATCCACAGCCACTTTGAGAGACTCATTACCTTTCCAGCATGAGGTATCCACCAATTGGATACCTGCAGCGCCAGCAGCAATGAGAATATTGCTACCATCAAGAGCAGCTGTCGTTTGGTCGCTTGAGGAAGTCTCTACACCGGTTACTGCGTCTGACTGCAATCGCTCGTTTATCGTCGCCGCCGCTTCCATTGCGCGTGTCTGGCTTCTGGATCCAATTCGGACGGTGGCACCGGCGCCAGCTAACAACCGTGCAGCACGCACACCGACTGGCCCTGTGCCAGCGAGAATCGTAGCAGTGGCACCATTCAATTCGATATGCCGAGCAGCGGCTAACACTGCTGCTGCCGCTGTCGTGTTGCAACCGTTAGAGTCCATCATCACCGAAACTCGCATTGGACCAAAGAAAACACTATTGATCTTCTCAACAATTGCTTCTCCCTTAGCTACGTCAGAGCCTCCGACAAAGATTGCCGTTTGGTGTAGATCTTCAACACCGCGGGTGAAAATGGCACCGTAAACAAGCCGCTGCACATCGTCGAGCGTGATTTTACTGTACTGAAATAACTGGTCGATGCCACTGTCTGCAGCGACTACACCATCAAATGCACACGCATGATCGTCGGTATCAAATTGAATTAGGATCTTTGGTTTGGACATTTTTACTTTTCTCTATTTCGACATAATCACACGGGAGTATTGCAAGACTCTGAACGTCAACGTGGCAAAAAAATCGCCCACGACATGTTAATCATGTCATGGGCGATTTGTGCATTCTACGAGGCTGGTAACCCTAGCAACCCTTAAACGGGTGAGCCGCATTTCCACGACCTGCAAGCATCTCATCAGCAGATGGCTTATTAGCCATTGCATTTGCGATCGCTTCCTTCGTCGCATCGTAGTTGTATTGGAATATCTTGCTATCATCTTCTGCGGCTGGATGAATAAACACACCACATACGATAACGAGATCTTCAGCTTGTTCTTTCGGGATCACGCCATTTGCAACACTGTCTGAAACAGCTTCAGCAACGGCTGCCTGAGCAGGACCAAACATTTGGACTGCCTGACGCATACCCTTAATTGTCACTTTAGTGATCATGACCGTTGATGGCTTCACAGCCAAATTTGGCTCAAGAACTGCAAGTAGGTTTGAATGGCCGTCACTTTGGCGAGCTAGTGCGTTAGCAAATGCAGCGCCTACAGGGCCATCCTTGCTACCAATTAACAAGTCGATATGAGCAATTTCATTACCATCGCCTGTTAGGGCTTCACCGATGTACATCGACATATGACATCTCCGTCGTAGTAGGATTCAATCTTCTGGACTCATTGTCAAAACAACGTCTCTGAGGTGAAAATAACAGACCGGTGGCCAATTGCAAGAACCCTAAGGCTGTTCTTCAGACTTTCTCTCGGATATTGAGTGGATTCTAGAGATATCTCCACTTTCCATTAACCATCCATTCAAAACACAGTCGAATCCAATCGTGTTGTCATCCAGCGAAATCCTGATTCTCGGAGCCTGTGTAAGACCCTGTGTGGCCATCGCTGCAGCTGCTGGATACCAAGCAACTGCAATCGACCTGTTTAACGACGTAGATACTCAGGCCGCATCTAACGCCAGTATTAAAGCCGATCACTATCCTGAAGATCTGTTCGGCCATGCTGAATCATCGAAAGCCAACTATTGGCTATACACAGGATGCCTAGAAAACTACCCGGAGCAAATCGCCCAACTGGCTAACAAGAAAACATTGCTGGGAAACAATCAGAACGTAATTCGCAAATGCAGATCTCCTGAATTCATCAGTAAATTGGCGATCGATGCCGACTGGCATTATCCAGACGCTGCGATAGCCGATGGTAGCCGCGCAAACAACGAGTTTCAGAGCTGGATAACCAAGCCGCGATTGTCTGCAGCTGGCCAGTCAGTTCAAGTATGGCGCTCAATACCACCAGCAACTTCAGAAAGGATCGCACAGTTATATATTCCCGGCCCCACCCTTGGTGCTGCTTGCATTAGCAACGGCAGTGAAACACAGGTACTGGGCGTCACTCGGCACTTACGGATGACTCGCCGATTGGGGGTAACACGCTTCCAATACTGCGGCAGCGTCGGCCCTTTACCTCTTTCCGACACTTTAAACGCGGCAATATCAACTATGGCAAGTGAAATTGCAAGTGAGTGCGGAATCGTTGGACTCTTTGGCTTGGACTTAAAAATCCAGAACAACCAAATCTGGTTGCTTGAAATAAACCCACGCTTCACTGCATCCATGGATCTGCTCCGCAATGGCACTGGTGAGAATCTCATACAGCAACACATTGACGCGTGCCGCAATAAACCACTAATTCCAATTCAGCACTCCAAAACACTTTCGGCGATTGAGACGCGCGCTATTCTATTTGCCAAGTCGCCGACCAGATTCAATCCCACTTGTAACCAATGGGATTTTATTGCTGACATTCCTGCACACAATACAACTCTGGACATCGGGAGCCCAATTTGTAGCATTTACGGTCGGGGAAAAACAGCTTCAGAGTCTGTGAGGCACGCGATGTACAACCTGAATCGTCTTGAATCCACGTTAACAGTCGAAGACGTCGAATGACGTTTTGGATAAAGCCTCAATCCGGACGCCACTTGCGCCCCGCAATGGTCGCCTCAAAGTCATCGTGCCCACCAAGCTCTGCAATGGCAGATACGCACCTTCGAGTCCATTTGATGATCTCACTTTTCTCCATCGGACCATCTACAGGCTTTTCAATATGTATTGGTGAACCGAGAGTTGCTGTGATCCGTCCGCGTCGCAGGAATGGTGAATAGGCCTTTATGCCTAACGCACCCCCATCGATGTGAAAGGGAATAATCGGAACGCCAGCGCGTGCTGCAATCAACACTAGTCCGGGACGCACCGACTGCATAAATTCATCCGTCTGATTTAACCGACCTTCAGGAAATAAGCCGAGCAATCCTCCTTTTTGACAGTGTGCAATTGCATTTCGTGTTGCCTTGGTATCGTTACCGGATCGACCAGCAGGAATGGCGCCCAAGTACCGCATCATCGTCCCCAACACAGGGATTTGCATGTATTCAGCTGCAATTAACCAACCAATTGGCCGAAAACAGGCCATTTGCATGATTAGCGAATCAGCGCTTGAGCGGTGATTCGCCACGAGAATAGCCCCTCGGGCGGTTCGCGGCAGACGCCCGTGTAATCGACCTCGCCATAAGAACAAGCAACACATTGCTGATAGCGCCCAGAGTATTGTCTCCAATGGTGTCAGGCCAACACAGCGGCTCGCAATTAGAGTAAGCCAAACCGGTGCTAGGGCCATAATGAACACAAACGTGTGCGCAAGTGTATCCTGCATATTCCTGTTGTTCTATATCACGCGGTCATTCGGTGGCCGAGTCAACTGTCATGGTTAACCCTAAAGAGCATATTGTCAGCTTAACTCACGCTATCACTGATATGTGATACGAATCAACCCGCCATACGAGAAATACGATTCACTGGAGCACGCTCGGTCTTAAGCTCTTCCGTATAACGGAACTGCATCAGATACGCATCTTCCACCGTATCGTCATAGTAATCTCTTAGTACAGAAATCGCTCGGAATCCCAGCGACTTAAAAAAGAGTTGAGCATCAAGATTCGTCTCGCGAACTTCAAGCACAATTCGATTCCGTCTGTGTGGTGACAGTTTGCTAACGAGCTTATCCACCAACGCTGTACCGATACCCCGTCGCATCGCAGATTCTGCAACGGCAAAATTCAAAATATGTAGTCGGTTGGTATGAAGCTCGTAAATCATAAAGCCGACGATTTCATCGTCCAGCTCCACGACCATGCCGATACAATTCCGCTGACGCAAGCAGCGCAAGAAATCATCCTCTGTCCAGGGAAACTCAAAGTTTGATTCTTCGATTTCCAGTACAGTCGGCAAATCACGACGGATCATCCATCGGATATGCAAATCAGTTCTTTGTGATTGCCCAAGCCCCATTGTGGACTCCTTCCCTCATGTGGCTCACCTTTGGCTCCCAGTGATGCACAGACTCTCAAACGCCATTTGCAGCTCATAAAATGGGTAGGCCAGACAACTTTGGTGATGCAGCAAGCTATCAAATCTGCAATTCTGTGCCAAGGCGAATTATGCAAGAACTTCAACCGTCATCAGCAATCAGAAAGACGACGTCAAGATATCTGGCTCTGAATATCCAATCGCCGCCTGCTCACAAATTGCGATAGTAAAGCAACGGCAATAATGAAGAGTCCAAACAGGCTTGGCGTGAGCCATATCCACCAGCAGATTCCAGCAAGTGCCATCAGCATTCGTGGGCTATACTGTAACCACTCTATCGCTAGCAGATGGCTGCTAATCGATTGTATTGCGAACGCCGTAATGGCCACCATCGATAACATAAACAGGGTCATCCAAATACTCTGTTCACTCGAGTGAGCAAATTCGATTCTTACTGTCACCTGAGGTGCTTCTAATACTGCCGTTTGTAACGTGCCTGAAACGTGATTTGTCCAGACCCAATCCTGATATACGAGCGAATCAGCAACATCTGGAACTTCACCTGCTATCACGCTGGCTTTAAGCTGTGCGTGGCGTTCATCTACCAACTTGAATCGGTTACCTGATTCGTCATCTAATACCAAATGTGCCATACCTTCTTTAATAGCTGCAAATTGCTGCACCCAATTCTGCACTTCTCTTTGAAGTGACACCGATGAGCGACCCGTTGCAACATCAATCGTTGTTTCCAGCACGTCGTTTAGACTCTCCAGTTGGCTCAAGTGGTAGTGTTCTACTGTGCGGTTATCAGCACCTTCCACGGATATCAGTCTAGAATCACCAGTAACCGCGATACTAAGTAGCGACGTCGTGACCGGAACGTTTGCGATTCGTGGTAGATCTAACACCATCGTTGATATGCCGCGATTATCAATCTGAAGTGTACGGTGGAAGATTACGCGAACCAGCTGGGGTGAATATCGAGTCAACAAGTCAATCTTGTATTCCGTAGCACTGATCTTTTCCGGTTCGACAGAGATATTTCCGATAATAACGCTTACAAGGTTGGTGCCCTGGGGCACAGAAAGTGTGACCTCCGAGTGGTTTGCTGGTTCAACTACAAACCAAGCACTTCCTTGGATGCCCGAATTCGGATCCAACAGAATGCTATGATTTGAAACTCTAATATTTGAATCAGATTCCGCATCCTCAACATCAAAAATATGAGCATCCCAGGCTACCGGTGATGCAAGAAACACTTCGTGCGACTGATTAGAAATAGTCATGTCCACCAATGGTGAGGTCCACTGCTGTATGGGCTGTAATTGTGAAACCTGCCATTGGATTCGACGTTCTTCCAGATTACGTGGTAGTGCAACGTACGATTGCATTCCATTCTGCTGAGCATCTAGCAATTCCAATCTTGGTACTCGCACCCCTCCTTCTGCTACCACCAGTCGGCGTTGCACAGAAAACTCAAACGATGAGTCCGAAGTCACGGGCTTTGTTGGAATCAGTATCAAATCAACGCGACCTTGTTCCAATGAGGACTGGAGCCGTGTTTGCATTGGCGGCTGGACCTCTAACTGCGTATCCCAGTCATCCGGAACACGCAATCGAATTACGTCTAGTACCCCATCCACAACATCCAGAGAGAAGCTTGTTTTTGAGAGCCAATTCGTATCGTCCCTGATCAATTCTGTAACTTGTGCCGATCTAAACACGAGTTGATTGCTCGCAATTAATAGCGACCCGGTAATCGGATCGCCGGTATCATTTGTGATTTCAGCCATGCTGTAAGCTCCGAATCCTGCGGATTTCTGCTGGGCACCGCTGCGTAACACAGAGCCTTCACTGAGATTACTCACGGAGGCCGTAACATTCGCGCGGCGTTGCAGCAACACACGCTCACTGAGCAACGAAGTATCTTCGATCTTAATATTTGGAATCGGTTGAGATTCCAATTGGGACGGTACACGACCATGCATAACGATCTTGTGCTCACCCACAACCGGCTTTTTCAGAAACACATGGACATCACTTAGTGAGTTATCAACGTAATCGACTGACATGGGTGCCCCGTCCTGAATCACACTTAGCGATTCGACCAAGAATTCCGGTGGTGTCTTCAGTTGATACTGAAGTGAACCACCACGAAACGTATTTACCGTTGCTTCGTACTCAACACTGATGGCCTCCTTTTGCACTAACATGGTTGTCAATTGTGTCACATGAGTTTGCGGAACCTGATATGACGTTTTCAGTTGCCAGGGACTATCGGCAGTGCTGCTCGTAAATGCGAGCGTAGGCAAGGTCTCTCCACCCCATGTATCGGCAAAGGCTTTCGGGGTGACTCGTGTCTCCGTCTCGGACAATTCCAGCGACCATTGCAGTCGACTTGAAATAGTAGCACCAAGCCAGCGTGAACCAACTCGTGAAACAACCGGAGTGATTCCAGGTTTTCTTACCGTCCCGGTCCCTGATTGCTCGTGCAAATAGAACTTCAAGTCCAGATTGAAGCGCCCATTTTGCGGACTGCTGAGAGTCACGTACAGTCGACTGGAATCTGCGTCCCGTATGATCTCCAAATCCTCAATCAAGTCTGCATCTTGTACAGGTATCGTGCGCACATCGTGATCAAGCAAGAATTCGAGATATCTGACTTGACCTCGCACAACTTCAACTTCGTACCTTGCATCGACCGTCACTGAATGCGGGTCCACATCCAACCAGTAGTATTCATCAGCGGTAACAACTGCGGCCGTATCACTGCTCTCAAAACCCGTTGACCAACTCAGGTCTAAGACACCTGCCGTACCCAGCTGTACGACGGATTCACCGGTTGCCTCATCTCGGTTGATCGTCCCTAGCGCTGATGCGACTTCAATTTCGGGGCTATCCTGTGGGTGATGTACTCGCAGTACTGAATCCGGAACGGCGGGCACATCACATTTAATGCCCATCAATTGGTCCAGTGATGTAATTGCAGGAATTGCCGTAATCGCCACCTCTTCAACCGATGACTCAATAGCCTCTAAAACGATTGCAGTGCCTCGAGCGTTCCACTGGAGCGGAGCGACCTCACCATTAACCCGGACTTCTTCTATACGGACTTGATCAGCTCGAATCGGCAATTGGATTTGTTCCGTTGACTCTGTAGATACAATGGTGAAATTCAGTTGCAATTGCTGGTCGAAAAACTGCCGCAAATTTGCATCCCAATTCCAATCCACTTCATATTCGGCATCCGTGAGTATCCAGTGAGCTTGCGAGTTTTGGTGTGCGACCGTTCGTTGGTGGATCGTGCGATAAAATGCTTCGGGCAGGTACACATACTTTCCAGCAGGATTGTTATCAGCGC
>JAKUOW010000014.1:0-25604 GCA_022451045.1 Pirellulales bacterium
GGTCGATTGATCGGCGCTGTTGGTGCAGGTGATGGCTTATTGCCTTCAATGCGTTCACGCTTGTTAGGGTTACCGTTACCGATTGGCGGTCGTGCGACGGGAGTATTCTTTGTTGGCGCCTTCTCGGTGGTCGATGGTTGAGTTGGTCTAGGCACAGGACGTGCTGATTCAGGTTGTGAAGGTCCAGCGGACTCTGCTTCCGACCTGCCGACAGGATTTGGCTTTGTGCCAGGAGCAGGTACAGTAGATTCCGGGGGGGTATCTCCAGCTTCTCTGGCAACTTCCGGTACCTGAGTTGTTGGAGCGGGTGCCGTGATTTCTACTTTTTTGCCTTTCCTATCTACGGTTGGCTTTACCGTGCCGGATGTTTCGATCCGAGGGCCTGGGTTTTCAGGTTTTGCAGGTGACACGGATGCTGTGTCGGTGCGCATGGGGCCGGGCCGATTCGCAACTGGCGGGCGGGTACTACCGGGGCGCATTGGTCCGGCAATTTCTCCTTCACCCTTAGTAGGACGAGGGCGTTCATTCGGTTTCACCAAGGCACTGCTGGATGGCCTAATCGGGTCGATTTCTACGGGTGTCGAGAGCTTTTGTGACTCAGCATTTAATCGAGCTTGCCGTACGGCGACAGCCTGCGTGACGCCCTTGTGCTGATGATCTGCGGGCAGATTCACTCGGCCAAGTCGTGGAGGCGTGTTGTTTGCAACGGCCACGTTGGCACCAACACTGCGTTCCGCCATGTGCCGATGAAGTGAAACATTGGCAAACGTACTCGAATGGTCATGATGGACTCGTCTCTGTGCCAGCCCTACTTGAACAAACCCGCGACCGCGATGATGGTGATTTACATAGTTGTTCACTGAATGAGCGAAGAAGCTGATCCCGAACGAACGGCCGTATGCACTGCGGGAGAAACTTAGCTGTGCACCGAAAGTGTGCCCGGGTCGCAAGTGTGGATGAGCATGTAAATGAGAATGTAAGTGATTCATACGGTTGTAGTAGTTCATTCCCATGCGTCCAAAGTGCCAGTTATAGTAACTGAAGCACGGGTCGTATCCGCCCATGCGGATATGGAAATTGAATCCCGGATGGATATGGTGCCGAAGGGCCCAGGCGGAATCATAGAAATCCCCGAAATAGTAGTGACGGTAATTCGGGCGTACGAACCAGTGTGAGTGCATCGCGCCAATGTCAATCACGACACTTGGGGAGTAACGTACAATGGGACGACGGAAAATCGGAGAGGGGAAGTAAACGGGTGCAAACATGCAACCACGTGCTGGTAATCGATAGTCCCAGTACCCGTCGACGAATATATGACCACGAGGTGTCCATAACCAATAAGAAGGTGTATAGATGAAGTCCGCTCTATGACGACACCAGTATCCAGGTCGCCACCTGAAATTGTTTCTGTGTACCCATACACCGGGTACCCAAAAGTGATCGGAGCTCGGGCGAACAGTTGATGGACCAGATTCCAATGACTGCGGTGGAGCGGAGCGATAGTCGACTGTGCGATTTGACTGAGCGGACCAGAAGCCCGACACCCATTGGTAACCCTGATCTACCTTGTGCCAATATCCAGGTACCCAGCGTTTCATGGCTGGTGCTGTACGCCATACACCACTGATCCAGATGAAATCTTCTTTCGTGTCATCCCAGGCCCAATAACCAGGAATCCAAATCACGTTTTCGCCATCCGGCTTGTATTCCGGCGGAACTTCGTCGATGACCTCTGGTGGCTGATTGGGAACGATGATTCCAGCTTCAGCATCGTTGTTTACTTGAGACGCAAATGCTTCATGAACCGGACCACGTGCGAGTATTTCTACATCTTCATCTGTTACGGTCGCTGCCAGTTGATCATCTGGCGTCGCTAATGCAAATTCAGCAACTGAAATGAGAAAACAAGCAATCAACATCGCAGAGAGTGCTCGTGGTGTTATGCGTGTGATTCTGTATGATTTCGTCATTGCGTTACCCTTTTGGATTCTGTTCGACATGTTACCAAGTCGTTTATAGCTTTTTACCCATGAGTTCTATTTGCATAACGCGTGCCAAACACCGGCTATCCTGAAAATTATAACTTTCTCCGTTATAAATTGCGGTTAATTCACTAGTTTCAAGCACCATTTTTATATTCACTCCGTCCACACCAACTACCACCAGAAACTAAATAGAACCAGAAAAGATATCAATATGATTACACATATAGATAGTGTAGTGTAAAAATGATACATATCTGTATATTGCTTACTGGTTGGTGGTTAAGTACGGCAATGTCGTGGAAGCTGAATTGATGGTCTAATGAACACGGCTTTTCTGTTTGGACAAAGAGATTTCTAGGAAAGTCCTGTAAGAGAATCAGAAATGTGAAAGAGATGAAGCCAATGGCTCAACTAAATCCACCACTTGGACGGCTCTTGAAAATGGGTCTTATTGGTGGTGGCGGAGCGGCATTTATTGGAAAAGTCCATGCTGTTGCAGGTAAACTTGACCATCGAGCTGAGATCGCAGCCGCTGCGTTGTCTCGAGATCTCGAGACATCCCGGGCATCGGCTGCTGCATTTGGCCTGACACCGGAACAGGCATACGGTGGTGCGGAGTCTCTGATTGCATCAATGGCTAACGAATTAGATTTCGTAGCGATCGCAACGCCAAATTACACTCACGCACCGATTGCCTTAGCAGCCTTAAATGCTGGTTTACACGTTATCTGTGACAAGCCGATGACAACAACTGCCAAAGATGCACAGGACCTAATTCAGGCAGTGGAATCATCGAATCGTGTTTTTGCACTTACGCACAATTACACTGGGTATCCGTTGGTACGCCAAGCTAAAGCGATGGTTAATTCAGGTGACATTGGAGAAATCATCGCAGTGCGAGCTAGCTATACCCAAGGGTGGCTTCATGCGATGAATCCGGATGAGACTCCCGCGCGTGGAGCCTGGAAATCAGATCCTGAGTTAGCCGGACCATCTGGTGCGCTCGGTGACATTGGCACTCATGCATAATACCTAATTTAATATGTAAGAAATCTCGTGCCGCAGAAGCTTTCGGCATCGATCCGTTCCTATGCCCCGGTTCGCTCCCTAGATGACTACGGGCAGGTGAACATCGATTTTGGCAACGACGTACTTGGCATGGTGAATTTCAGTCAGGTGTCTCACGGTCGACTAAACGACCTATGGATAGAGGTTGATGGCACAACGGGTTCGCTGATTTGGCGTCAGGAGTGTCCCAATCAATTGGAAGTGCGTCGGCAAGGAGAATCGATGATTCAGCTGGAACGGCATCCGGCCGGCAGTGACCTCCATGCATCTGCTCGATCAGCAAGCCGAATTCCACCGGGGCATCCGGAAGGATTTCATGAGGCATTCGCAAATATCTATCGCGCCGCATATGACGATATGCTGCGTGTGGCAAATGGTGAGAGCATAGATCACCGGCAAACGGTTTACCCAAACGTATACGACGGAGCGGATGGCGTTCGATTTATTGATTGCTGCCTTGAAAGTAATCGTCAGCAATCTCAATGGATTGAGTGGTAGCCACATCTCAAATTGCCGGAGCGTAATTAAGATAGCGGTATGAGCAGTTACGACTATGACATTCTAGTAATCGGTGCAGGCCATGCGGGTACAGAAGCGGCAATGGCAGCTGCACGTATTGGCGTGCGCGTTGCTTTGCTGACAACTAACCTGGATACAGTCGGACAAATGAGCTGTAACCCAGCCATTGGTGGTGTTGCCAAAGGCCAGATTGTCCGTGAAATCGACGCCTTAGGCGGAATCATGGGGCAGGCGATCGATAAGACGGGCCTGCAGTTTCGCATGCTCAACATGCGTAAGGGTCCGGCGATGCATAGCCCTCGCGCACAGGCTGACAAGCAAGCCTATCAAATCGAAATAAAGCGTCTCGTCGAAAATCAGGAAAACCTTGCACTCAGACAGGAAATGGTGGATGGAATTCTGATCGAGGACGTCGACGGTTCCAAAAGCGTCACCGGAGTGAGTGTGCGAGGCGGTGCAGAATACCGAGCACCATGTGTTGTGCTGACGACAGGTACATTCTTGCAGGCAATCATGCATACCGGCGAGGCTCAGACACCCGGCGGTCGGGCTGGGGAAGGAACAAGTGGCGGTATTAGCGCCGCATTGACGGAACTTGGATTTACGCTTGAGAGGTTTAAAACAGGAACACCACCCAGGATTAACGCGCGCACAATCGACTACAGTCAGCTGGAAGAGCAGCCAGGCGATGACGTTCCACGACCGTTCTCCTACCTCAATGAGGCATTAGAGGTCAATCAGCTATCCTGCTGGATCGCCTACACAAACGAAGTTGTGCATGAGTTGATCAGGGAGAATCTACATCGGGCACCCATGTACAGCGGTCAGATTGAAAGCAGTGGTCCGCGGTACTGCCCATCGGTCGAGGATAAGATTGTTCGATTTGCTGACAAGGATCAGCATCAGTTGTTTCTTGAACCCGAGGGCTACGACACTTTAGAGGTGTACGTAAACGGGTTATCCACGAGTTTACCGCGTGACGTACAGGACAAGATGTTTGCTCAAATCCCGGGCCTGGAAAACGCAGAGATCATGCGTTATGGATACGCCGTGGAGTACGACTTTTGTCCACCTGACCAGTTACAACCATCGCTGGAAACAAAAACTGTAGCAGGTCTCTATTTTGCCGGACAAATTAACGGCACGACCGGATACGAAGAAGCGGGTGCACAGGGATTAATGGCTGGTGCAAATGCGGCTCTAAGCGTGAAGGGCATGGAACCACTTATTCTTGGTCGTGAAGAAGCGTACATCGGTGTTCTTATCGACGATCTGGTGACGTGTGGTGTTGATGAACCATACCGGATGTTTACAAGTCGCGCTGAATACAGGCTGATGCTGCGTCAGGACAATGCGGATCGCAGGTTGACTGGCAGAGCCCATGAAATAGGGTTGGTTGATCAGATGCGTTTCGATCGACTCGTCGCCAAGGAACAGGAAATCGAACAAGGAACGAAACTCATCGAAGCTACTCGTCACGACGGAGTACCGCTTGAGAAATTCCTACGGCGCCCCGAAACAAACTGGGACGACGTGGTTGGCATCATACCGGAACTTGGTGATCTATCAGCAGCGGCGGCCGAGCAGATTTTCTTTGATATCAAGTATGCAGGCTATATCGATCGCCAGAACGTAGAGATCGAACGACAGCAGCGTTTAGCAGAAAAAAGGATCCCAACGGATTTTGATTTCACTAGCATCTCCAATCTCAGAAATGAAGCGCGCGAGAAATTTGCCAAGGTACAACCGGTGAATATTGCGCAGGCCAGTCGGATTTCGGGCATCACGCCAGCGGACATAGCCTTGGTATTGGCGCATTTATCAGGCAAATAAATACTTCACGTTTCTCTCTGTATTCACCATCTTTCGCGGCCTTGTCAGAATCTCTAAATTACGCCTGATCGATGTTGACGTGAATTTAGGTAACTGACATAATCCCCGCCGGTTGGAAAACAGGGCAAACCTGGATGGCTTGGGCCAAGCCAGCCAACTACGTCATTTTGGCGGTTTAGATGAAACGGTCAGTGACGAAAAGATACGTAACCAAGGAATGCAACAGGAACAGGGAAACAAGTGGAAGCAAGGAAGCTTCCCGGTTTTGGATAGCACGTAAGCGGTATCCTATGGCCACCAGTTCCGCGTATTACGAGGAGGACATCCGAGTGTCTCTTCATGCCAAAACGGTCTTTACGACCGGTGAAGCTGCCAAGATTTGTAAGGTCAGCCAACAAACAATCATCCGTTGTTTTGATAACGGATCACTTAACGGTTTTCGTGTACCGGGCAGCCGGTTTCGACGAATCCCACGCGATGAACTCTACGCGTTCATGCGGGAAAATAAGATTCCCACGGATGCACTTGAGAGCGGCAATCGCAAGGTGCTCATTGTTGATGACGATGAAGCGCTTGTAGACTTGCTTGTCGATGCTTTCAGCCGCGACGGTCGCTTTGATGTGAAATCTGCTAACAACGGCTTTGGTGCCGGCATGTTGGTTAAGGAATTCCGGCCGGACCTGGTCGTGCTTGATGTCATGCTCCCGGATATTAACGGTAAGGAAGTATGCACGCGAATTCGCAGTGACGACAGTCTCGAAGCTGTAAAGATCATTTGCATCTCCGGTATGGTCGAGCAGGATAAGATTTCTGAATTGACACAAGCCGGTGCAAACGACTTTATGCACAAACCATTCACCGTAGATCGCCTGCTCGATCGTGCATGTGATCTGATGGAAATGGAAAGGGCGATGGATAGCCCCAACTAAGGTAGGGTCATTTATCTCTCACAGTCTAGCTGTACAAACCACCTAACACGCGCTTCTGCCATTTGCGCAGGACGCGTGTTTTTGTATGGTTTGCACGTAGTAACACCTAATAAGTAGAAATGCACCTGTAATACGGGAAACAGGCGTGGATTTTTGGCCTCCAGTTCGCAAGACGTCGGTACCGCTAAAACTGCCGGTTAATCCGCGTACCTGCGAATCCTTGATGCGTTTAGCGCTGCATTCCTTTTTGTCGGATACGTCGGAAATCGAGAGAGCACTTGGTGACGATCCGGTATTTTCGACTTGGGTATTCTTGCAAGCTGACTCGGCAGGTATTGAACTTGTGAGTTTCGAAGATGCGGCCAAATGGTTTGCAGAAAACCCATCAGTTCTGCTTAATCAATCCGGCCTAGAGATGCCCGCTGGTACCATCAGAGCGGATGTTCCATGCGAAGAGATTGCCAGTAGGTTGGCGCTACGTGCAACCACCGCCGCTTCAGTTCTCAACAGCGACCTTGAGTCTGCTGAGCTTTTAGCCTGGCAGCTTCAGCTTTGTGGAATATTGGACGAACTGAATCTGATAACGACTATTCCGGATTCCATTGCACCTGTATTACGGGCTATGAAGGAATCGGAACCGTTAAGCGATATACGTAAAACTATGGAGCAGTCGTTGTCGGTTGTCCCGGGCGATCCAGTTTCGGACCATTACGACAGGTTGAAGAAACAGTGGATCTACATGTTTCAGGCTGGTGTGGAAGATAAGGATTCATCTTTTGAGTCGATCGCCAATCTGGCTCGCTTTATTGAACTCGCCGAACTGGAACGATCCTTCGAGGAACGCTTACATCATGAAAAGATGTTGAGCCTTAAAGAACTGGCTTATGGTGCCAGTCATGAAATAAACAACCCGTTGGCAAACATCTCGATTCGGGCTCAGGCTCTCGCCAATGAAGAGCAGGATGATGTAAAGCTCTACGCTCTTAAGATGATTCATCAACAGGCGATTCGTGCTAATGGCATGATTTCGGACATGATGTTATTTGCCAAGCCGCCGGAGATGACATATCACCGGCTAAACGTACATGAGATTCTGAAATCGGCACTTGAATCAATGCGGGAAACGACAGAGTTGGCTTCCGTTCAAGTTAGCTTGATATGTGATGAGTCGATCTTTGTTGTCGGCAGCCAGACACATTTGGAAGAAGCAGTAATGGCTCTCATTCAAAACTCTGTCGATGCGATCGGAATAGGCGGAACGGTTGCCGTTACAGCATCAGTATTTGAAGATGCTGTCGAAATCAAGGTTGCCGATACAGGCACTGGTATGAGTGAAGAGTCACTTCATCACATGTTTGACCCGTTCTATAGCGGTCGGGATGCAGGTAGAGGGATAGGCTTTGGCTTATCCAAGTGTTGGCGCATCGTCACGCTTCATAACGGTAGAGTCACGGGAGCCAATATTCCGGAGGGCGGAGCCATGTTCACAATTTGGTTACCTATGGCAGCCCAGCGAAGTCTGGCGGGATAACGTCGTCTGGATTTCCGGGCATATGGCGATTTAGGCGACGCCACGTTTCTTTAATTCAGCAATGACACCCTGGACCAGCTGTGTAATCTGATCAGCATCATTTTCGCCGCTTGTTTGAATTCCGAATTCGCTGCATCCGCCAGCCGGGGCAGTTGTAAATCCAGCATCTGCAAGCAGGCACTGAAGTTCATCTCGAAGGATATCCAATTGTTGGTGCAAAACTTCGGATTGTGGCTGGCGACCAGGTCCCGTATTGATACCGCGTAACTGCAGGGCAGCTCGAAAACCTTCCGGGAATTCAGACTTATAGATCATGGCATCAAACAGTTTCAGCAAACGGTATTGCCAACTTCGTGCATCGTCGTAGTTTCCGGCGGTTGCCAGTTCATAGATTTTTCTCGTGATTTCCGGAACCACCCCGCTTGTGGCATTGGTGCCACCGTCGGCACCGACGAAGATCATCGGTACCAGTACTGGATCCCAGCCTGTCAGGAAACTGAATTCAGGGCGGATCGGACGCACTGCTTCGATCATTCTCATCATATTGGGAATGTCACCGCTCGAATCCTTGATTCCAACAACGCGTTCACAGTCTTCGGCTAATCGTTGAATGGTTGGCACATCGATAGGAGATGCAAACAACGGAATGTTATAGAGCGTAACATCGATCGGGGAGTTGTCAGCAATCTCTTTGAAGTAGGCGTACACTGCTTCAGGTCCAAGTTTGTAATAAAACGGAGACACGATTGCTACGGCGCGAGCGCCCAACTCATGGTAACGTTCACAAGCACGAATCGTTTCACGTGTATTTGCTTCAGCTGCACCAGCAAGAATGGGTACACGTCCAGCAGCTTGATCCGCAATGATTTCAATAATGCGAATCCTCTCTTCGGCGGTGAATCGGGTGAATTCACCGGTTGAACCATTCGGATACAACCCATGGACACCATGGTCGATTAGCCAATCGACATAACGTCTTGTTTCACCTTCATTGATATCCCCGTTTGCATCCAGTGGGACTATGTTAGGTGTGAAGATTCCAGCTAGTTTTGGTTGATCTGACATGACTAAGCCTCGGAAAGTTCCGAATAAGTGGGTTCAACGCGTTGTCCTTCGTATGTTTTTTCCGTATCTAATAGGTCGTCAATCATGACATTCGTCCTGTAACAGAAGGTCGTAGAGACCCTTTAACGAACAGATTTCCATCGTCTTGCAAACTAATTAGATAGATGAAAATACTTGTTCGAAATGTATCGACCTTTTGTTTGGGTACGGACGAACCGGTTGTGCCGATTATGCGTGGTAAAACATAGAGGAATATGCGAGTGAGTGCTGAAACGTACGCAATCAGAAGACTTGGCAGAAACGCATAAATATACTCAACAATAGCCTGCATTTTGCTGAATTCTCAATGTCTGGAAGCAGACGCACCAGCAGAGTTGAAGATGAGTAAGTCAAAACCAACATCCAAAACAAAGCCTGCAAAGAAACTATCAGGCCGCGACGTTACGATCATTGCCGTATTGTTGTGTTATTTGGGACTGTTCAGCATTTATCCCAAGCCGGTTTCGAATCAGAATGGGTCACAGCATCCGGCTGCCCAAACCGAATCTGCTGAAGAGAGCAACACGTCGGCGATTGGTACGTTGCATGTGTTACCCTGGATTCAATTCCTAATCGCCGATGACATTTGGAGTGAATGGACCGACGCCAGTTCACTTCGCACTGGGTTTGCAGATCGAGCAATGCCGATTATCGGCCTTTGCTTCACACTACTGGTTGGTTACAGCATTGGCTTTCTGGTGCTTCGAGCCATGTGCCAAGCGACGGATTTTAGCCGCTGGGAGTCAGCCGTCATCAGTACCGGCATTGGATTAGGTGTGTGGACGCTATATATCTTCCTAATAGGTGTAATCGGGTTATACCAACATATGTGGGTATTCCTCGTGCCAGGGCTTGTCATCGTCGGATACACAACCTATTTGCAGATCAAGTCATTATCAGAGGATCCGAAGAGTCCGGATGAAGATGCGGCGGAGCAGCTTGGTAAGTCAGGCAAATCGCAACAGGAGCGTTGGGTTTATCGCCATCTTTGCTGGTTATTGCCAGCAATATATATCGTTCTGGCCAGCTTAGTACCACCGATCGAATTCGATGTGACCGAATACCACTTACAAGTTCCAAAGGAATGGTATCAAAGCGGCGGAATGGTCCAGTTGCCGCACAACATATACAGCAACATGCCAATGGGGGCAGAATTGCTATCGATACCTACCATGTCGTTAATGCCGCACTATCCCAATACCCCGGACTGGTGGCAGGGGGCGATTTCCGGTAAGGCAATCATTGGATTTTATCTGATATTAACTGCCGCACTGACTTGTGTAATTGGTCGGCGCTGGTTCGGGCTGAACGCCGGCATGGCATCGCTCATTCTGTTGGTGTGCACTCCAACTCTCGTGTCCATTTCAACAGATGGTTTGGTTGAGATGGTACTTGGATTCTACTTGCTACTGACAGTTTATTTCTTGCTTCGATGGGATGAAGAACCCATACGCAAGTGGATTTTACTTGCCGGTAGTGCAGCCGGCATGGCCTTGTCCATTAAGTACACAGCTGTGGTATTTGTGTGGATTCCAGCTGTTGCCTTCCTTGCAATAAAGCGTCGCGGTTTTAAGCCGGTCTTGGCATTTGCGATCGGTGTATCAATTTTCTCTGCGCCTTGGTTGGTACGAAACCTAGCTTGGACGAGTAATCCGGTTTATCCACTTGCCGGTACGATTTTTGAGACCGAGGGCCGAACTGCCGAGCACGTGGCTCAATGGAATAACGCACATAAAGTACCGGAGTTTAGTATTGGTAACTTCCAGACGGATTTTGGTAAGTTCTTTATTACTGAACAGGGTCAAAGTCCGTTCCTGATTCCACTTGCCCTCATCGCCATTGCAATTGGCTACCGTCACAGGGTGATAAGACCAATATTGTGGTGGACGGTCTTCTATCTTGTCATCTGGTGGTGTTTTACTCACAGGTTATCCCGGTTTTGGGCGCCTATTGTTCCGTTATTGGCTGTGATGGCGGGCTACGCTCTTCAAGAAGCTTTTTCAAAGCGTCTAAAGGTAGCTTTTAACATCGTGCTTGTATTGGCGGCGATTTATGGAACATCATTTATTTCCAGAAGCTTCGGTACCTACAACCGAGTCTTTGTTGACTACGACAAGTTGACATATATTGAGCCGATTTCGGAGGCGCGGGATAACACGATTCCGATCCGGGCACACCGTTATATGAATCGGGAGATTCCCAGAATTGGTGATGACCAGTCAATGTCAGTCTTACTGGTTGGAGATGCTACTCCGTTTGAACTGACAATGCCGGCATACTACAACACTTGTTTTGACGAGTGCCTATTTGACAAGTTAGTAAAACAGCAGTCACTGGAAGATGCGTATAACTCTCTGTTGGAACGCAACATCTACTACGTGTATGTCGATTTCGAAGAGTTAGCGCGATATCGATCGTCAGGCAATTACGGTACACGGTCCACTGTGACCCGCGAAGATATACTCAAGTACAACAGGCTTGGGCTACTTGAAGAAATGGTTGATGCCGCAATTAACCGCGAACGCGGTATGGTCATGATCGTCAAGAAACCATCACAAATACAATAGCCGATCTTATACGCTTTAGAGGAAAACGATGCTGGTACGTTGGATGGTTCACAATTGGATGCGGTCCGCAGCGGAATCCGCTGTGCGCGATGGTATTCAGCGAACCATGGATGCGTCTGATGATATTGAGGTAGCGAGTACCGAGGCACTTACTCAATGTCGCATTGCCGTGGTATGTGCCAGCCCGCTGGAAGCGACTGGTTTAGTCGACCTGATGGGTGACGTGATCACCACACGTTGTGCGACCTTTATAGAGCACGTTGGCCTGATTGATGATGTGCCCGTCGTCATTGTGGAATCCAGTGGTCAGGCAGAACAAATCCAACAGGCGGTTGAAGATGTTATCGCCATGTATCCGGTCGATTGGGTTATCGCTGCAGGATTTGCAACGGGACTAGCTGACGGAATTGGGCGGGATGATATCATCATGCCACAGACGCTTGTCGCCGCGGACCATGCACAAATCAACGTCGGCTTTTCCATCTCTGAGGATGTTCTAAGTCGCACACGTGGCCTACATACCGGTAAATTGGCGAGTGTAGTGGAGGTAATACGTGACGAAGAGGGTCGCAGAGCAACGGCAGCAGAATTTGGTGCCATCGCGGCTGACATGGAGTCATATTGGATCGCCAAGTCATGCCAGGCACTAAAAAAGCGGTTGATGGTTGTTCGCGTTGTTAGTGAAGCAGTGGGCGATAAGCTGCCGGAGTTAGTCGAAAACGTGCTGAATCAGGATTCAACAGCGGGAAAACTTGGTGCTGCGACCAGAGCAGTGTTTAGCAAACTGTCCAACGTGAAAGAAATGTGGAAGCTGAAGTCCGGTGCGTATCAGGCTTCTGACAGGCTTGCGAAGTACCTGGTCGGTGTTATTGCTCAGTTACGTTAGACATGGCCGGCAGTTCGAGAATACTCAGATTTCTGAAACTGATTTGTGTGGTTGGGTCATGCCCCTGAATCATGATCGTACCGGCTTCTTTACGCAGGCCACGGCGGGGATTCTCATCCGAGTCGCGTTCATCGCGCCAGTTCGACACTTGATATCCATTAACCCAGACTGCAAAGTGATCACCGTCCGCAATAATCGTGTTGTAAAACCACTCTTGATCAGTTGCAACAATTCGACGGGCAGTTTGTCGTCGGAAGATACCACCGGTGCCGTGATCTTCCGGGGTAAGTGGGTTATTATCTTTCATGCCGTTATGAATCTGGCTCTCATATCCCATCATCGTGTCACCGGGAATACAGCGGAAAAAGATTCCCGAATTTAGATTCGGTGCATGCGTGAAGCATTCCAACTGCAGTATGAAATCTGCGTAGCTATCCTCGGTTTCCAGTTGACCACGACCGTTCTCGACATAAATATGTCCATCTGTATCGACGCTAAATCTACTGTCCATCTCTGGATACTCAATCCAGCCAGTTAGATCCTGACCATTAAACAATGATGATGAGCCAATGGGTCGTAAGAGGATATTTCTAAACGACACTTTACCACTGTTATGCTGCAGTGCGATGTAACCGCGATTAATTGGTGCATCATCGGTGTAATCCAATATGAGGTTACCATCGAGGTATACCTTGATAGCGCCATCAGTAACGGTAATGTCATACGTCTGCCACTCGGCACTGTGATTATCCCCTTCGATTTTCTTTCGACCGACAAGACTTCCTGTAGGGAATGGATTATCCGCATCGGCGATATTTAGTTCGTAACAGTCAGATGATGGGTCGATAGGCTTGCCGGGAGTATTAAGAAATACGCCGCTGTTTGTCCCCGATTCACTTTTGAATTCCAACTGTAGTTGATAATTGGAGAATGTTGTCACGGTTCTCAGAAGGCCGACATCGCCCTGGCTAACTGTTATCGTGCCATCTTCCACTGACCAATCTGCCTCGCATTCGGCGACCCAACCGTAAAGCGTGTTGCCATCAAAAAGGCTAATCCAACCGTCCCGGAGCAAGTCTTCGTCCAATGAGATTGGCTCGGGTGCTTCCTCATCCATACCAAGTAGCACCGGATAGTGACTGGACGTGCTCGTGTCTTCTTGAGTTTGTGAATCCGATGGATTTACAGCTTCTTGAGTTGCTTCCTGTGGAGTTGAATTGGTATCACCGGATTCAGTATTGCAACCGCTAAAGAGAAGCACTGAAAAAAAACAATTCAGGATCATTAATATTGTTTTGTTCATATCACCAAAGTGGGAAAGTGACCGATTTGAGGAATCTAATCTAAGGGTTGATGACCGGATAGCCTGTCGTTCGAATTTCGCTGTCATCAGCGATGTCAATTCGCACTTCGCAAACTCCAACAGGCTCCGTTGTTTCTTTAAATGCGATCTGCAGGTAGTTATTACCGGTAAGAAATGGCGTTATGTCAAATCCAATTGTTGATTCGCTCGCAATTTCACCAAGTGTCTGAGATTCCAATGAGGCGATGGCGGACGGCGTCACTCCCTGAAAAACCAAAAGCACATGATCTGAGTCTGTCAGGCCAGTGGGTGTACCAAACCGTCTTCGTAAAGTGCATGGTGCGCAGACGGGATTGCCGTCTAAGGTGGGTTTTCCTGGCAACTTGATTCGTTCAGGTTCTGGCTGTTTATCATCCGCATATAACATCCACGGACCGTGGAGTTTCATCGAGTGCATCCTGTGCCGCTCCCGTATCGTTAGCAGGTCATGATATAGCCGAAGCCGTATCGTCCGGGCTGTTTCGTAATTCCTTAGGCAATTGGAAATGTACTTCTTCTTCTCGAATAACCCGAACTTCGACGGTGGCATCGAAGTTTTGTTCAAGGAATGAGATACATTCTTGGACGATTCCTTCCGGAGCACTGGCGCCGGCAGAAATCACGACGGTTTCGACATCGCGTAGCCATTCGGGATTGAGCTGTTCCACCCCGTCAATCAGGTGCGCCGGTCGACCACATTCTTCTCCCAATTCACGCAGTCGCTGGCTATTGCTGCTGTTATCGCTACCGACTACCAGAATCAAATCAGATTCGGGTGCCAGAATTCGTATGGCTTCCTGTCGATTTTGTGTTGCGTAGCAGATGTCTTCTTTCGGTGGATTGTGGACGTGTGGAAATCTTTCTCGAATGCGAGAAATGATACGGTTGGCGTCGTCAACGCTTAAGGTGGTCTGTGTTAGGTAAGCGAGCTTCGAGTTTTCTTCGAGTTCCAGATTGTCCACATCGCTTTCATTTTCGACGAGGATCATGTTTTCGGGCGCTTCACCCATGGTCCCGATCACTTCATCATGCCCCGCGTGACCGATCAGCAAAATGGTGTAACCTTCTCTGGCAAACCGTACCGCTTCAAGGTGTACTTTGGTAACGAGTGGGCAAGTTGCATCAACCGCGTATAACTTGCGTTCCCTCGCAATTTGCCGAATTTCAGGTGATACGCCGTGTGCCGAGAATAAGAGGTTGCTTCCTTCCGGAACATCTTCAAGTGTGTCAACAAACACGGCTCCCTTGTCACAAAATGTTTCGACAACGTACGTGTTGTGAACGATCTCGTGATAGACGTAAACCGGACTGCCAAGGCGTTGTAAAGCAATATCGAGGCACTCGATGGCCATGTTGACACCGGCACAAAATCCGCGGGGCGATGCTAGAAGAATCTTCACTGGAAATCGGATGATGTAAAGAGGAGTAATAAGTGCAGGACCGGACGAGCGATTGCTCCTTTGGTCAGTCCATTTATTTTACTCCGGTGTGAAGTCGTGTGTTACCGTGACCTGACGCGTTTGGTTGTTTGATGGATCAAAACAACGAATAACCAATTGCATGCCACGCAATGCAAATGGATAAGGTGCGGATGTCTCTCGTTCCAGAACATCATCAACAGCATTTATAGCAACACCGGGATTTGGATAGGTAACGCTATTTGGAGGCGGTACATCATTGGCATTATCGATTCCGTCGGTGCCTTCATCGATCACTGGATTATTGTTTCCATCAACGTCGCCATCCTGATTGATGCCATCTCTCTCATAGTAGTTTGTCCATGTGTCATAGACTGGAACGGCTGGTCCGTTTAGCCCGTTGAACATGAATGATTTTGGATGCGGGGCGGAGGAAAAAAACGAAACGTTGTTATAAGTACCGGCGGCATTCATCGCGTAGCCCAGATCGACAAAGGCTCCCAAGCCGAGGGTTCCATTATTTGCACTTCCGTGTCCCGGATCAGTTGGTATTTGAGTATGAGCTCCTGTTGGATCCACTTGAATGGAAGCTCTTGGATCGTAGACACGCATATCAAATCCGATGACATTGTCGATTACGATATCTTCACCCGCAAAATAACCGTTGCTCATCGCGATCCCAAAATAGTTTGGAATGTTGGTGCGAACGATGTGGTTCGGCCAGGTCGTCCAATCGTGAGCGACTCGGTTTCTGCGAATCGAAAGGTCAGCGAGTGAATTTGCTCGGAGCCGACCGTTTGGTAGCACCGAAACAGAAAGGGCGTTTTCATTGAGGAAGGTCAGGTAATTCGCCGGCAATGCAATTTGGCCGACCGGAATGTTGGGTAATGCTCCGTTGACATTCAGATCGGGGCGAATCAGAAGTGCACGGCGACGAAGTGTATATAAAGGAATGCCTTTTACGGTGTTTTCATACTGCAACCAGTAAATCACTTCTGCATGGGCAGACTCGAGACGCGTGTAGCCGAAATTTGCATTATTAACGACCCTGTTTTCTACACGGCCGCCAAAAGGTTCACTGAGACTGCGTGTTGTAAACATGATGCAGTCATCAAGATCTCCGGTAATGCTGTCGTTTAGATTTAGTGTGACATTTCCGGCGTTGTTGATTATCTGGAAAGATTTATCAGTATCGATTCCAGGAGAGTAGGGCAGTGGGTTATTGAAATCGACATCTTCGTGGAGTTCTATGTAACCCATTGCGGCTCCGGCGTCCGGCAGTGGTCGTGCCGGCACAGTAATACCTTCCAGATCCGCACGCAGTCGAGTGGAGGCGAGCCTCAGCGAAGTTGATAATTCGACATTACTGCGACCATCAGATACCGCGCCGGCGATGCTTCGGAATGCTTCGACGATTCCAAGCAGGATAATGATGCCGATGGTAGCAGCGGACATCAGTTCAACGAGCGTAAAACCGCGGGATTGTCGACGTGGTCTGCGATGAGCCATAAGTGAGCGTTTTATTTTAGGTATACCGTTTTGTTACAAGTGCTCAATGCGATGCGTATTACCATGTTATCCAGATGAGCCAATCAGGTGAACGCGCATTTCAAAATAACACGCTTGTCGACTGCTTATATAGTTTTATACAGCAACGATGAATCAAGGGTGGTTTAGACACTTGGTTGTTTCTTATCAGCAATGACATCTGTGATAATTGCATCCAGATCATGAGTAATCGGGTTTCCAATCAAGCGTGTTATCTTTTCCAATTCGGGCACGCGATGACGGATGTCTTCAAAGTCTTCATCATAGGCTTCGCGGTAACTCTGGTACTGTAATTGAGAGCTTGAACCGGCAAGCGCGATGACACGTTGTGCTAGTTGCTCAATCGTGATGGGATGATCAGAACCAATGTTAATCACTTCGCCCACGGCATCTTGTTCATCCATCAATCTGACCACGGCGTTGACGATATCGTTCACGTGGGCAAAGCACCGTGTTTGCTGACCATCATCATGTATCACTAGTGGATCATTCCGTAGAGCTGCTTCTACAAATCGCGGAAGCACCATTCCGTATGCTCCGGATTGTCGTGGCCCCACCACGTTAAAGAATCGACCGATGACGACCGGCAATCCGTATTGCCTGTATGAAGCAAGTGCTAGGAATTCATCGATTGCTTTAGAGGCACCGTAAGACCAACGTGCTTTGGTTGTTGCACCGAATACTAAATCGTCCTGTTCATTCCAGGTTGCTTTTGGGTTCTTTCCGTAGACTTCGCTTGTACTCGCAAGAAACATGCGCACGGTTCGCCCGGCTTCGTGTTGTTTTCGAAGTGAAGACAGGATGAGTTGGGTCGGGTGGATATTGCGTTCGATGGTTGCGATCGGTTGTCTGGCAATAAGTGCAACGCCAACGGCAGCGGCTAGGTGGTAGATATGGTCTTTTCCATCGACTAAGTCATCTACCAGATCAGGGCAGCTTACATCTCCGTTTACAAACTCAAAATGCTCATGACCCAAAAATTGCTCCAGATTCGATCGGGTACCAGTGGATTCGTCATCCACAACGGTTAACCGATGGCCGTCATCGAGAAGCTTCTGGCAGAGATGAGATCCAACGAATCCCGCTCCACCGGTTATCAAAATCTCTTTCACTTCAATTCCAATGACATAAACAAACTGGTGATTCGGATTTAACGCCAAGTGGTCACAGTGGAATATGCACCGTATAGTTCCATAATGTGACCGTTCATTGGCGTACTCAGAAATGATCTGGGTACGTCAGCCCACATGTAAATCAGCCTACATATATAAGTTTCGGCTGATTTGTGGCAATTTGCCGCATAGTACACCAAGTTCTATGCAGTTATATGAAGGATAGTTCGGCTTAATCCTCGGTTGGGTGGTAAGATAGCCAAACTTTTCCGGCTCCACGGCCAGGTTAGTGTTATCCAAATGGAGACATATAGAGAACAACAGTTTCGGCCGTGAATTGGAGCCATTAAACTAATGAATAGGTCGAATTTACGGACATTGATGCGTGTTTACTTCCCATTGCTTGAAAACAAAAATGTACCCGGGTAATTCAATGATGAAACGAGCCTTTCAACATTTAGTATTGATCGCGGTTGCTACTGTCATGTCAGTTATTTCTTCAATGGCAATCAGCCAGGAGGATGCTGCGGACGGTGAGCCGAACTACATTGAAACGAAGAAAGAATCCTCGCAGGTAGCGTTGGGAATCTTTGAAGATGCGGCTGGATTACAAAATGGCGGGAAATTCGATGTTGCCGAAGAGGAATGGCAGGAGTTCTTAGAAGATCACGAGACCGATCCGTTGGCGCCGCAGGTCGCATATTTCCTTGGTGTGTGTCGAATTCAGCTTGGAAAAATCGAAACGGCAGCCACCGCATTTGAGCAGGCGCTGAAGTACAAACCGTTTGAATTGACTGAGCAAGCTTACCTTCAACTTGGCTGGTGTAGTTATCAGGTTGCGGTAAACACCAAAGATGCGGATGCCCAGCAGCAGCAACTGCGCAAGGCTGTTAATGTGTTTGATAAACAGTTGGCAGCTTATGAAAAGAGTGATTTCTCCGATGAAGCTCTCTACTTTCAGGGTGAGTCCTATTACGCGTTGGGAGATACTGCGAACGCGGAGGTTTCGTATCAGAAGCTGGTGGACGGCTTTCCAAAGAGTGAATTGGTACTGGAGGCCATGTATGCATTAGGAACGGTTCTTGAAGAACAAAAGAAGTTTCCACAAGCCAAGCAGATCTATACAAAATTCCTGGATACAGCCGGTGATAAGCATGAGTTATTCACAGAAGTTCGTATGCGTCTTGCTGAGACATTTCTTCAGGAAGAGAGCTATGAACAGGCTGCAGAGATCTTCGGTGAGGTCGCATCGGTCAACGGATTTGCGTCCGCTGATCACGCCTTATTCAGGATGGCATTTTGTCAGGTTCAGTTAAAAGATCTGGACGGTGCAGCGGGAACCTATGGGAAACTCGCCGAGAGCTTCTCTGATTCGCAATATGCCAATGAGTCGAATCTTCTGGTTGGGCGGATTCGCTATCAACAGAAGGATCATGAAGCAGCTAGTGCGGCATTTAGCAAGGTGGTCGAGAAGGGTGGTGTATTTGCCATTGAAGCAAATCACTGGCAATGCAGGATCCTACTGGCGGCAGGCAGTAACGACGAAGCACTAACGCTCGCAACCGAAGCGATCTCTAATGCAGGTGACAGTGAATTCCTGGTTAATCTGAAGATGGATCAGGCGGATGCCCATGTTGCCAAGGGGAATCACGAAGAGGCAAGAAAGCTATATCTAGCCATTTTTAATGACCACTCTGGTAACTCTCTGTCAGCAGATGCGCTTTACAACGCCGTGTTCTCAGCGTACCAACTTGCGTTGCACGAAGAAGTAATCGTTGATGGCGCACGGTTTTCTGAAAAGCATGCCTCGCACAATTTATTGCCGGACGTTCAGCACCTGGTCGCCGAGTCGCAATTAACGTTGAAGCAGTACGAAACTGCCGAAGCAACGTTAAGGAAACTGGTTGAGAATCATCCGGACCATCCAAAGCACGAAAACTGGACGGTCAGAATTGCCGCTTCACTATACGTACAAAAGAAATATGAAGATGTGACATCGTATCTCGACGGTTTAAACGACTCTATTGAGACAGCACAAGGTAAGGCTGAAGCTCATTATCTTGCCGGTGCGAGCTCCTTTTTCCTGAAGCAGGATGAGCCAGCGCTTACCAAGCTGAATGAGTCATTAGCAGCAAGTCCTGGCGGCAACTATGCGGACGACGCACTGTTGTTTATCTCGCGAATTCACGCGAACGCTGAAAACTATGATGAGGCTGTAAAAACGGCTTCCAAGCTCATCGATACATTTGAGTCGAGCAATGTAATTGATCAGGCTCACTTTAGACGCGGTGATTTTCTCAATGACAGTAAGCAATACGATAAGGCCATCGAAGACTATCAAGCGGTTATCGATCGGTTTCCGAATTCGGTCTACCTCGTGCCGAGTTTATACGGCAAGGCCTGGTGTGAATTGCGCTTGGACAAACACGAAATCTCAGTCGCTACATTTACGGTTGTTATCGATAATCACGCTCAACACGAATTACATCCGGCATCGTTGCTTGGCCGGCTGATTTGTCGTCACCAACTCGACGAGTTCGATGGAGTGGTGGAAGACGCAAATGCTGTACTGAAATCAACGGCCGATAACGCGATCAAAATGGAAGCTGTATACCAGCGAGGATTGGCTGAAGTTGCTCTTAAGAAGAACGAAGCTGTTATCGCCAGTTTCACATCTTTCCTGGAGGACTATCCAAAATTCGACAGAATCGACAGCGTGCTATACGAACTTGGTTGGGCCTACGGTGAACTGGAGGAGACAGAGAAATCAATCGGGATGTTTGATCGTGTAGCGAAGGAATTTCCACAAAGCCAATTCCTTGCAGATTCACACTTTCGGGTTGCAGAGTCGCTTTATAGTGATGAAAAGTATGCCGACGCCGTCACACGCTATGAAGCGTCGCTTGCTGCTGATCCATCCGATTCCTTGAAAGAAAACGTGATCCATAAGCTCGGCTGGGCGTTTTATCAACAGGACGAGTTTGCGAAAGCTCAGGAGCAATTTGAAAGTCAGATTAAAGCATTTGCTGAAGGGGCGCAGGCACTTCAGGGTCGATTCATGAATGCTGAATGCCTGCACAAACTTGGTGACTTTGAAAAGTCACTTGCAGTATTTGAACAAATCGACGCGAGGGAACTTGAGAGTGCTCAAATGAAGACGCTGGCATGGCTGCATGCGGGTCAGGCTGCATCTCAGCTAAAGCAATACGATAAGGCATTGGCCAGCTTGAATCTGGTAGTTGAGAATAGTGGCGAGCCAAGTGAATTTGATGCCCGCTACGAAATCGGCTGGATTTTGCATCGTCAGATGAATTATGACGACGCCGTGAAGCAGTACGAGCAAGTAGCTCGTGGATCACGAGGTGGCGTTGGTGCCCGTGCCCGATTCATGATTGGTGAAATCTCCTTTGCAAAACAAGATCTCGAAGATGCTGTAAAGCAATTCCAGCGCGTGATGTTCGGATTTGGTGGTGAGAAAGCGGTAGAAGCTGTAAAAGTCTGGCAAAGTAAAGCAGCAATGGAGGCAGGACGTTGCATGGAGGTGCAGGTGGAGGACGCGAAGACGAAACAAGATCGCGATGGTTTGATAAAGTCGGCCGTGGAGTTTTACACGTACATTGTTGAAAAGCATCCGATGAGCTCTTCGGTGGAGTTGGCCAGGAAACGACTTGAAGTTTTGGCCAAACTGTAATTCAGTAACGATAAAGGTCATCCCTCTTTGCACGCCGTGCACAGTGACATCGTGATTTTCTCAACCGAGTGAAAAACAGAGTACAGGAACAACCAATTGGTAAATCGATCATTTAGAGGTGAGTCCCGAACACAGGTGACTCGATTAGTGGCATTGCTGCTTGTAATCATCCCGCTACTTTTGGTGATGCGCAGCGGCATAGCACAGCAACCAGAGGCTCCTGCAGATGAAGGTCCAACGGCGAGCAGCCCTGATCAAACTAGTAGTGAAGCTGGCCTCAGCACTCCGGAAGGTGATGGCACGATCACTCGTGTTGAAAGTGAAGGACTCAACCTGCTTGAACTGATAATCAGCGGCGGCTGGTTTATTGCACCTATTGCCTTGATGTCGTTGATTTCATTGACATTCATCATTGAACGGTCCATTGCGTTGCGACGGGAACGAATCATACCGTCGGATCTTGTCAACGAATTGGCCTCCCTCGGGGAATCTCAAGGTAGTTTTGATCCTCGTGCTGCATTTCGACTTTGCCAGTCGTTCCCATCCGCGGCCTCTAAAGTCATTCAGGCTATGCTTCTAAAGGTAGGTCGACCTCAAAGTGAAGTGGATCGGGCAACGACCGAAGCGAGTGAGCGCGAAGTTGAACGTCTGTATTCCAACGTCCGGTGGCTGAATCTATCAGCTGCGGTTACTCCGTTGATGGGATTGCTCGGTACGGTCTGGGGAATGATCCGTGCTTTTCATGACACATCGAACATGCCGGCTGGGCAGAATAAAGCCGACTACCTTGCAGAGGGTATTTACCTTGCACTGGTAACCACATTGTGTGGTTTGATCGTTGCGATTCCGTCAGCCATATTTTCACACTATTTCGAAGGTCGTTTGCAAAAGCAGTTTCATGAAGTCGACGAATTAATGTTTGGCCTGATGCCACAGGTAGAACGCTTTGAGGGCAAGATGCGTTTCACGCGAAACGCGGACGAGTCACCTGACGTAGAGCAGGAAGGGTGATACCGGATTTATGGCTGTAAAGATAGATAAAGGACGGGCGCTCGAAACGCTTAGCTTGACACCGCTGATTGATGTGGTGTTCCTGCTATTGGTCTTTTTTCTTGTCGCAACACGGTTTGCTCAGGAAGAAAACGAACTGGATGTGTTGTTACCATCGGCTAGCAAAGCACAGCCGATGGTAATTGAACCGCAGGAATTAACGATCAATATCCAGAATAGTGGAGCATATTTTGTTGGCGGAAAAACAGTAAACCAGCAAGAATTACTGTTACTACTTACGTCATCCGTTTTGAATAACCCAAGCCAGACCGTGGTGATCAGGGCAGACCAGCGTGTAGAGTTTGTGTTTGTTGCCACCGCAATGGACTTATGTAATCAGGCAGGGATTTTTGACTATACCGTTGCGACGAGTGGCGAAATGTAAATAACTTTGTGACTAATCTCGACGCATACAATTTCAAGAGTGCGTGGACTGAAATAACCGGTTACCTAAACTTTGGAAAACCCGATGGCCAATCGCCAGCTAGTTCGAAAGATCGACCCGCATGTGCGTTCGCGGTTTGATGACCAGCAGTGGCCGGTAAATGTGGCATTGGTCGTGCTCGGTGGATTCCTCATTGGAGCCATTCTGGCTTATCAGGAATTCGATGGCTCTGGCTGGTGGGCTAGCCCGTGGTTGTCTATTTCACTGGTCGTGTTGTTGATTTGCAGCACAATGGCCACGTTCTACTACATGGGTAATCGGCTCGTTAAGCGAACCATGCAGTTAGCCGTGATTCTGTGTGCCATCGTGCACCTAGTCTTTCTTATTGTGTCTGCCGAAAACACTATTTTTTCACGGATGTTCACAGAACAGGTTGCGCAAACAGAGTTGCGGCCAAAACATGAACAGGTGCGGCAAAATACTTATCACCCCATTCAGTCTTCCGAAAATGTGCGGCAACCGGACTTCATGCAACCGGTTGATACCGAGCGACCTGAGCCGGAACCAAAAGATATTGAACGTGACGTTCCAGAAGATAACCAGTCACCTGAGCAGGTGCAGCCGCGCCCCATCAATGAGCCGGAGCCGGAAGTACAACGCGAGGTGGTGAATGAGCGGGCAGAAAATGCTGCATCCACTCCCCGCAGTAGTAACACGATGTCCAAGCTAAGTCGCTCAGAGAGCAATGTCAAAGTTCCCAAACAGGTATCGGTCGAGGTCAACCAACGTGCTACGGCTAAACAGAATACCAGTGAAAAGCTAACGACGAACTCCAATTCAGCTCAGCGAGTTAAGACGACTCAGAAATCAGTGAATCAGCTGAAATCAAAGCCAAGTGAATCGGAACAGCAGCAGTTGGCATCCAACGTACAGCGTGTGCAAAGATCCGACAGTCCAAAGACGGATATTTCGGCAAAGCAAACCGTTCAGCGTTCCAATAGTAACGCACGTAATGTCCCGAAAACAGCTTCAATTCCTGTGCCAATGAAGCAGGCGGTTTCTAAGCAAACCGAACCGACACAGTTAACTCCAAAGAATACCGTTGCACGTCAGGAGAATTCAACCAGTCCGGAACAAGTACAACAAAATCAGCCAACAGCCCCTGACACTCCTCAGGAAGTAACACAACAGGTTGAGGTTCGCCGAGAAAGCCCTACGGATCGACAGGTCAGCCTTGCAACAAATCAAACACCGTCAAACATCCAGCGGCAGCGTGTTACGGATCGTTCAGCTACTGCGGATCCACAGCCAGTTAACGTCCAGCCGCGGCCCATGGCAGTCGCATCTAACAATCCACTTAACGCTCAGCCCAACACCACGGCACGTCAACAATCAAATAACGAAAATGCTAATCCAGCCGTACAACAACGCAACGCAGCCAATAACAATAGTGCCCCGCAGTCTCTGAGTGCTGCTGATATTCAACGTCAATCGGATGCTGCCAATCCATCGAATAATGCTTCACGAGATGTTGGTTCTCTTGCCAGAACCAATCAGTCTAATAATCGAATTGCAGCCATGACGCCCAATGTGCCGAATGTAAGTGCTCAATCACTGGGTTCAAATTCGCCCGCGCAGAATCAACAACCGACGCCGAATGTTGCACAAGCTGGTCGGCAGCAATCAAATTCCGCAAATAATCAAAATGCTGTGAACGCAGCAAATGCTGCAGGGCAATCAGCTGCACGTGGTGTTGCGAATAATGACGCCGGCGCACAATCATCGTTAGAACAACGTCAGGTGGGACGTGCGGCAGGTGGCGGACAGCCGCAGTTAAATGCAAACAACGCTCAAGGGTCGCCGTCGAGAACGAATAATTCAAAGTCAAATGAGGCCTTGGCCGGTATCAATAGCCAGATTCGTGTAGTCTCGCCGACAGGCACGCCCGGACAATCAAGCTCACAACAAATCAGTAATGTTGCAGCGAACGTCGAGCGTGAGCGTTCTGAAAATGAGGCTGCCGGCGGCGATGTTTCCCAAGTGACCAGTTCAGATCCAAATTCAGGCGGCGCGACTGAGATTGCACAGGCAAACGTTGAACGCAGTGTTGCAAATAACTCCAATGCAGGGGGAGTTCCCGATATTTTGTCATCCGCTGGACCGGATGGAGGTGCAAATACAGGAGAGAATAACCAACGTCGTCAGTTTGCCAAAGCAAGCAATCCTATTGGTGGTACGCAAATCACTGTCCCTGGAATGGAGCAGCCGAACAGAGCAACTGCCGGTGCACCGAGTGAAACAGAAGTTGCAGCAGATGGTTCCAGTCCACAGCGACAAGGGGTGGATGGAGATACGGGATTGCCGAATGTACCAACTAACGTGCAGGGTGAAGAAGTTGGAGATGAATCCGTAGTTGGCAACGCAGTGGCACGGGCCGAAAAAGCGGACGCGGCACCAGGAGCGTTTACTCCGGGTGGGGGTACGGAAGCACCGAAACGAAACCTAACCGGTGCGGTACCACTTGCTCTGGATACATCTGCCATGATCAAGGTGAAGGGTGCAACGGCCTCTGGTGGAGCAGAAAACGGAGTCCCCGTTGCAGCACAGGGTGATCACGTGGATCGCGTTGCGGG
>JAKUOW010000014.1:25614-35156 GCA_022451045.1 Pirellulales bacterium
GCGCCTGCTGAAGTTGGTGCAGTTGATGGTGAAGCTGGCGAGGTGGACGCTGATGCCGATACTGGCCTGTCAGATGCAGGTGTCGGGGAGCGTCAGGAATCCAGTAATGATGAATCCGGTCCAAGCTTGGTCGTGGCAAGTAATGCTGGTGGGCCCATGCGACAGAGTCCGGGTGCCGGAAAAATCGGGTTACCGTTAAATGCAAAGATACAACTTCCTGGCAGCGGTGCCACATCGGACTCTGAAAGTGAACAGGAAGGCGACGCTGGTGCCTATGTCGTTGGACCAACAGCACGAGCATCGTCGGATCCGGCAAGTGTCAAGGTAAATGCTCCAGACGGCTCGGGTGGGCTCGGTGAAGTCGCAGCAAATGATGCGGGGATTACTGATCGTCGTGCGAGTGATGATAGTGTGAACATCCAACTTAAACCGTCACGGTTTGAGAGAGTGAAGCTTGCCGGAGCACCCGGGATTAGTACCAAGGTTGTTATTAGCTCAGAGTCATTTAAAGGCAGAACCAATAAAGATGGCGGCGGTAATGGCCCGGCCGGTCCTCAAACGGAAGAAGCAATCGAGCGTGGATTGGCGTTTCTCGCTCGTTGTCAGCGAAATGATGGTAGCTGGACATTACAGGAGTTTGCAGGACCGGACGGTTCACCATCACTGGAAAGTGATTCTGCTGCAACAGCACTAAGTATTTTGGCTTTTCAAGGGGCTGGATATAACCACCTGAAATACAAGTACAAGGATCAGTTGCGTAGTGCCGTTGAGTTTTTAATGACGGTGCAATCTGAGAAAGGTGATTATTACTTAACTCAGGGTGGCGCAACAAATCAGGTTGTTCGCCTCTATACTCATGGAATTGCAACACTTGCGATGTGTGAGGCGTATGGCATGACTCAAGATCCAGCGATCAAGGATTCTGTTCAACGTGCAATCGACTTTATTGTTAAATCACAGCACGCAACTTACGGCGGATGGCGTTATGTGCCGGGTCGTGAAGGTGATACATCGGTTACCGGCTGGATGATGATGGCACTGGAAAGCGGGCGCCGTGCAAATCTTAATGTCCCGTCTGAAACGATGGACATGATTAAGACTTGGGTCGTTCATGCACGAGACCCGGAAGCCGGACATTTGTACCGTTACAATCCATTTGCGCCGGATAATATTCGTCAAGGGGCAGGTCGTACGTCGAGCAAAACTATGACATCCGTGGGGCTGCTGATGCAGCTTTACCTTGGTGGAAAAAAGGCAGATGACGCGAGCGTAAATGGCGCAAAGTATTTGTTAGACAATCTGCCGAGCTCGGAAATCACCAGAAATGGTTCTATGCGTGATACCTACTATTGGTACTACGCAACTCAGTTCATGTTCCACATGGGTGGTGAATATTGGAAAAAATGGAACGATCAATTGCATCCCATGTTGATCCAGACGCAGGTGCAGGAAGGTGATCTGGCAGGCAGTTGGGATCCAAGGTTGCCGGTACCAGATCGCTGGGGACCACATGCAGGTCGTATCTATATCACGACCATGAATTTGCTCTCGCTGGAAGTCACCTATCGTCATTTACCGTTGTATAGCGATCAGGGCGATGATGAAGCTGACTCAGAGTAATCAACCTCTGTGATTTATAAAAGCAATGTTAGTCAATTTTGTCTTGCAGTCTTTTGAAAAAATTACAATGACTGCTGTTGGCTCTGCTTGTAATGCTTACAAATCTAGACGCGTTGATATCAGAATAACCGTTAAAACAGAGTCGAAAACGGCCTGAAACACAGTTTTACGACTTTTGGCACGGCATGTGCTTTATCAAATAGCGTGGAACACAATGATCCATGCCTACTGAGCAGCGAGGTGAGCTCAAATGGTAGAGATCGCCGCCAGCAACCTGGCGTGGTAACAAAGCAGACCGCAAATCTTAGTGAACAGTGCTACTGGGGTATGGTAGCCAAAGCACTCTCAAGACGAGAGATGTCCGATTTTTGCGGGGGCACCAGAGACTCGATCGGATACCCGCATCCGACCGGGTCTCTTTTTTTGCGCTGATACCATTCGGCGTCAATTTGTTTCACTTGGAAGTTGTTCTGAAATAACAGAAAGCGTTAGTGCGCGAATGACTTCTTCATTCTCGTCGTATTCGCGGTCTTCTCCCTGATAGACAAAAACATAAGTGCTATCACCGGTAGAGATAAAGTAGCAGACGACCGTTACCAGCAAGTCCAGAAAGTAGAAATAGAGTTGCGTACCTTCCAAAACCTTACCATCGATCTGAGTCTGATAGTCGTTAGATTCGTCTACCATTGAGTACTCGGTGGTGATCGCTTCGATGACATCATCACAAATCTGTTTTCCATCGGCATCACTCGGATGTCGATAGATTGTCCATTCTGCGCCACCGGGACTCTCGAGAGTGACCGTTTGCCATGTATCCTCGTTGGAATCTTCATCCGAAACTTTCCAGTTTTCCGGATAAATGAACTGAATGGATCCTTCACTATAGGTGTTGATCATTTAAATCTGTTCCTGATTTTCTGGCGGACGCGAAGTCGCGACAGGGTGTCGATATTGAATCAATCAATAGGTTTTGATACGTTCGCTCATCTGTGAGTTGGAATAGGATCCAGTATCAATCAAATGATTCGTCGTTTTCACTTTCTGTTGTTACTATCGCTGCCGGTTTGTATATCGGCAAGTGGCTGCTCGCTGATGCGATTTAGTAGTCAATCCGCTGATGCGTTGATACGGGCCGGCCAAAGTGCACACAAGGACGGTGACCTTGTTAAGGCGAACGAGCTATTCGGTGCCGCGGTTCAGTTAAACGAATTGGATCCGCAATCGCGTATGGAATATGCGCAGTCATTGTGGGAGACGGGTAATCGCAACGAAGCAATCGTCCAAACGCAGGCTGCGGTGAAGCTGTCGCAAGTTGATATTGAAAATTGGCAGATTCTTGCACGCATGCATATGGAAAGCGGCGATCTGTCAAGCGCGCTAAGTGCGATCAATATTGCAATCAAAGTCGACCCGGAGTTGATGGAGTCATTTGACTTGAGAGGGCAGATACACAGTCGTAGAGGAGATTATTCCGAAGCCATAGCAGATTACGAACGAGTTCTTACCGGTACGAGTCAAAACGTGGAAGTATCCAAGGCGATAGCTCATCTTTATCTACAAACAGGTCATCCAAAACGTGCACTTGCGATTATTGCACCGATTCATGACCTGTATGCCGAAGACCACGTGCCAGTTGAGATTCTTGATGTTGAGGCTAGCGCATTCAGGCAGCTGTTTCGCTACGGAGCAGAAGCGGAGTCTCTCAGATCTGCTGTCGTGCAACTGCCCGACAGCATTGATCTAAAACTTCGTCTCGCTCAGGCATTCTACGATGATGGTGACCAGATTCGTGCGCGTCAGCAGGCAGCTGAAGTACTGGCTATCGACTCATCAAACGCTCAGGCGCAATTCTTGTTAAATAACAATTGACCCAATTCATTTACCGTCATTTGTTATCATTTTAGACGGTGATTCGGTTACCGGTTCCGAACAAACAACCTTGTGTTTATTGGTTTGCCCAGATAGTGCTTATCACAGAAACGCCGTCCATCATTTTGATGGTGGTGTTGATTCTTTTGTCTGCTTTTTTTTCTGCTAGTGAAGCGGCGTTATTCTATCTCCAGCCGCAGGATCTTCGCGTGTTGGCGCGTGGAAGTCGGTCGCAGCAGTTGGCAGTGAAGTTACTCGATCTACCTGACCGGTTATTATCTGCGGTGTTGTTCTGGAATCTCACCATCAACATGGTCTACTTCGCTGTGAGCGCCAGCGTAGGCTTGCGGATGCAAAAGGAGGGAGGCAGTCCAACTACCGCCATTGTATTTAATATCGTTAGTATTTTAGCGATCATCTTTTTCAGTGAGATGATGCCCAAGAGTTTTGCTGTGATGCGATCAAGGTCATTTGCATCGGTCATCGGTTTACCACTTTCTATTGCTGTCAGCATTGTGGACCCATTAATGCCGCTGATTCGCGGAATACAAACACTCACCGGTCGGCTATTCTATCCACGATTCAGGAAGGAACAACGTCTTGAGATGCAGGACATTCGTCGTGCAATGCAAATTACTGCAGAGGACGCCGGCCTTACATCTGACGAACACACAATCTTAAAAAATATCATCGGGCTCTCTGAGTTCAGAGCAGATGAATGGATGCGGCCTCGCAGTCGCTTTATTACATTTTCACGCCCCACGCGTTGGGAAGATCTAAAAGAGTCGTTGCCTCCAAGTGGCTACATTCTCATCACTGAAAGAGATAATGAAGAAATTGAGTCGGCCATCGCACTGACTGATTTAGATGACTTAAATGTGTCCAGGCTCGACAAGCTTGCAGAGCCGGTGACGCATGTGCCGTGGAGTGCATCTGTCGCTGACACATTTCAACATATGCATGAAGAACGATCCCAGGTGGCTTCGGTGGTGAATGAGTTCGGGGATACCATCGGTATCATTACCATGGAGGACATTCTCGACAGCGTACTGACCATGGATCCTTCGAGAACACAGCGACTGGCAGATGTTGTGGCGATTGAAGCGGTCGGAGTGGATCAATGGCGCGTATTTGGAATTACGAGTCTGAAGAGACTTGGACAGCACTTAGAAGTGGAATTACCAGAAAGTCAAAACAAGACTCTAAACGGAGTGTTGCAGGAAGTGCTTCAACGTCTTCCACAAGCTGGCGACCAATGTATCTGGGGTTCATTTGAATTGACGGTTCATGAAACACGGCCAAATGGACAATCGGTAATTACAGTGAAGAAGGCCTCATCAACGGAGGAAACATCCTGATGTGGAGTGTCATCGTCCTGTTTCTGGTTGGTGTAGTGCTGAGTGCCTTTTTTAGTGGTGCTGAGACAGGCTTCTATCGTGTAACGCGATTACGTTTGATGCTCGACAGTCGGCAGGGCGATAGCGTATCCAGAAGTTTGCTGTGGATGACGAATAATCCGACGGCATTTGTAGCGACGACACTTATTGGAAACAATATTGCAAATTATCTGACGTCGCTGGCAATCGTCCTTGGCGTCGGATTGATTTCCGAACCAGTCATCCCTAGCCTCGATGTCCTAGCGCCGATTTTGCTTAGTCCGATCGTCTTTGTGTACGGTGAGCTGATTCCCAAAACAGTATTTCATGATGCGCCTAATCGGTTGCTGAGAATTGTTGGTCCGTTCTTTCTCTTTTGTGCTGCATTATTTGCGCCCATCGCCTTTATCCTATGGTTGTTTGCAAGGGTGCTTCAGTCACTTGCTGGTGAAACTCCGTTGAGAGTCCAGTTGGATATGGCCAGGAATTCTCTGCAATCGCTTTTTCAGGAAAGTGAGCTGCAGGGAGTCCTGCTTCCAGTGCAGACTGGTTTGGCAGAACGGCTTTTCGCTCATGAACATATGACGATTGGACAAGTTGCTGTACCTGTTAGCCGTGTTCATGCGCTTTCAGAGGGTGCATCTATGGATGAAATAATACGACGCGCCAGAAAACTACATCGCAGCTCCATGCCAGTATTGCGAAAAAATAGAGAGTCATTTTCCGGTTACCTATCTGTACTTAGTCTGAAGGTGCACCAGGATGATATGACTCAACTGATGCGACCATTGGTAAGCATTCCGGAAGATATGCCAATTCTCGAGGCTGTGATTTATTTGCAAACCCAACACGAGCCTATGGCACAGGTGGTCGATCAATCCGGTGTTACCAAAGGGCTTGTGTATCTGAACGAAGTTGCCGGGCGACTGTTCAACTTTCGTGCTATTCGGAATGCTGAACCAACGGGATAACTGCACTTAGTTATTCTTGGTACGGCCCATGGCGATATCGAATTCACCAATTGCTGGCATGAGCATTGCCAATGTCGTGAAGCCGTATACCAGTGAAATGACGATAAAACTGGTCATCGTGTGTTGAATAAAGAAGCTGGTAATCGCATGAAACGTTGCAAATGGCAGTAACATGGTCGACCAGAATATCGCCTGAGATGGGTTTCGAATTCCCAGAGCTACGTAAAGTCCGACACTTCCACCGAGAATAAATGCGAGGAATGGTGCAAGTTGCTGCTGAAAGTCACCGCTGAATGAAATCATCACCATGATGCAGGTGATAACCCCCAAGAACAAAAAGAAAACACTTCCCATGCTGATGCTAATGGCCATACGCGAATTGGCGTAAGTCATTCCGCAGTGAATTCCAAGCATGGCCACGAAAAAATCCAGAACGACCAACACTCCCACCATGATCAACATGTCGTCTAACGAAATCGCACCGCTCGTCCAAAGAAAAATACATAAGACAATTGGTAACACGATAGTTTCTTTGGCGACCCAAAATACTCCCCACAACTTTCCAAGAACTAACTCGGCTGGCCGTAGATCTGTAACCAACAGTAGGTCTAAGGCCTGCCCGTCACGCTCATTCGTAATCGCATTAACTGCCAACGCGTTGAGGATAACCAACGAGACCAGGAACAACGGTGCGATTGTTGTTGCGACTGGAGGAATGAATGCATCTAGTCCACCAAAGGAGTCACCCGCTTGAATGCTGGCAACGGTATTGTTCAGTCCGATGGCAACCATTGCACAAAGTGCCACGTATGCAATTCGCACGATTAAGATTTTACGTCCATAAGCCCATGTGCAGATTTCCCGCCAAAGTACAGGATTGTCCCACACGCGCCGCGTCATCTGTGTTTGCGATTGAGCGCGACGAATCGAGTCGACGTGTGTTGCACGTGCTGCTGCCGCTGCTTCTGCAACCTGTTCATCAGAACTTTCCAGTAGCGAAACGTCCTGCCAGATGGAGTCGAGTTCTTCCGTGTCCTGTTGGTTTTGCCGTACTTGGCGCGATGGGTTCCACTTACGTACACGACGAATCGTTACGGTGTTTAATGCGATGGACGCTGCAAATGCAAACACGCTGAATTGCACTGCAGGGTCGGAAACTGTCCATGGTTGAGCATCGAGAATGTTTGGATAGATCGCTGATGAAATTCCGCGAACCGGGCTGGCCCATGTTGCAAATTCTTGTAACAGTCCCATTAAACCATCGGTCGCTCCGCTTGCATAAACGGCTTCCCAACCACCAATCCAGATCACGATTCCTAAGGTCATGATTGACAGTGTTTGAAACGTCTTCTCCCTCCAAAAAGCGATCATACAACCAAGGCTTGCGGTAGCCAGTGCTGCGCTTGTCGTGATGAGCAGTACACGAACCACCTGATCAAGTGAAATGCCACCGAATAACCGGATCGTCAGTAATACAGGAATGGAGGCCATGACCATGACCAATGGTGAGAGTAAGGCTGCGATTAGCTTTCCAAGCACGAGTTCATGATTGGAGAGCCGAGTGAGTAATAACAGCAGTATGGTTCGCCGATCCTTTTCCTGTGATATGGAACTTGCTGTACCAAATGCTGCCAGAAACATGATCAGGGCTAGCTGTAGTGGAGCTACGATTTGAAACAGCGTGACGCCGAATCGTGCTAGGTCACCGATATCATCAATTACCTGCGTACCCGCTAATAGCATCCACGCCGTGCACATGAGAATCAAAAGCGCCGTAACATAAATTGCGCGAAGCGCATAATGTCGCGGTCTACGTGGTAGTGTGATCGCTTCGCGGTTAAATACAGGGCCTAGCATGGTGGAAATGGGTTAGGGATCGGTTTTCAAATGACGGACTTGGAAGCTGGTACTGTGTCAGGGTCTTGCTGAGTATTGTTGTTAGAACCACAAATCTTGTGTGTACGCAATGCACGCGGTGGCATGTGGAATCTAGTTATTGTCACCAATAGGCAGCAACGTCCAAAACATAGAAATCACGTGTTTTTGTTTTCTAACGGTGTCTCTTCTTATTTATCGAGTTATGGATTCGAAAAACTACACCCGATAAACTCTTATACATAGAGTTTGATTGATATGTTCGCTGATATTTACATCGTTTTTTCGCGTGAATAGCCATTTTTCGATCGCAATCATAGAGATTCTGCTGACATCATGCATAGACTATAGGCTGTAATTGACGCTAAACTGCTTTAAATTAGGCGTCTTCTGGTGATTGCTCTTTAATTTAAGGTAGTGTTAGCTAATGCGTGCGTTACCATTCGGCGGTTGTTTTAGGGGAGTTTAGGAGCGAGTCATGCAATATAGTTTGACAATCAGGTTTTTGACATTTACTACTGCAATTGTTGCTGTATTGACTGTCAACTTAAATCAACTGGTTGCAAAAGACAGTCCGCTTGCGCCGATTCCCAAACGATTCGCTTCAGTTGATGGCGATGAGATCCCTAGCTTTCAAAAACATGTGACGCCGTTAATGGGGAGACTGGGGTGTAACGGTCGTGCTTGCCATGGTTCATTTCAGGGTCGCGGAGGATTTCAACTTTCTCTGTTTGGTTACGACTTTAAAATGGATCATGATGCGTTGCTGGATGAAGAGAGCCCCCGCATTGACACTGAAAATCCACTCGAGAGTCTCATTCTGGTGAAGCCAACAGATGAAGACATGCATGAAGGTGGAGAGCGTTATAAGAAAGATAGTTGGGAATACAACCTGTTTCGTCGATGGCTTCAGGCCGGTGCGCCGTTTGAACAGGAAAAGATCGTCAAGTTAGATCGTCTGGAAATTTTCCCAAATGAAATCATTGCGCGCGGCGCCGGGGAAGAGACGCATCTCCAAGTCATCGTACATTGGGGAGACGGTACGAGCGAAGACGTTACGCATTTGTGCCGCTATAAGAGCAGCGATGATCTGGTGGTCACGGTTGATCAAGATGGTTTGGTGACATCTGGTCAACGCGGTGATACACATGTCATTGTTTCATATGACAAAGCTGTGGTGCCCGTTCCTGTTATTCGACCGGTTACCAACAAGATCGACAAGCGATACCCAAAGGTTGTCACCACAACAAAGGTAGATGAATTAATCGTCAATAAGCTTCGAAAGGTAGGAATTGTTCCATCCGAGATTTGCAGTGATTCGGAGTTTATCCGCCGGATTTCGTTAGACCTGAATGGGTCGTTGCCAACGGCAGCCGAAGTGGTCGCATTTTTGGAAGATCGTGATAGTAAGAAGCGAGAGAAAAAAATCAACGAGCTGCTCGAGCGTCCGACATATGCAGCATGGTGGACAACCAAGATCTGTGACTTCACCGGCAACAACGACCAGCAACTGAACAATACGTCTCCCGTCCGAAATCAGCCCGGTCAGCATTGGTATGACTGGATCTACAAACGCGTGGCTGACAATTCGGGTTACGACGAATTGGTTTCCGGAATTGTGCTGGCGACGAGCATGAAGAATGGCGAGTCGTATGCAGACTACTGCAAACGTATGAGCGATATCTCTCGCGGCGATCTTTCCTTTGCCGATCAGGAGCACATGCCGTATTACTGGGCTCGCCGGGATTTTCGGGCGGCACCAGAACGAGCGATCAGTTTTGCTTATGCATTTATGGGAGTACGTATTCAGTGTGCACAGTGTCACAAGCAC
>JAKUOW010000014.1:35166-42061 GCA_022451045.1 Pirellulales bacterium
ACCCGTTTGACGTGTGGTCAAAACAGGACTTTGAAGAATTCTCCGGCTTCTTTACGGGAACCGTTGCAGGTAATAATTTCCCGGGCAGGGAGGCCAGAGAAGATTACAACAAGATTATCAAATCGCTGGGTATCGATGAGAGTCTTCGTGGCAACCAATTACGGCGTGAATTACCAGCAAAGCTGAACGAAGGTATGACGGTTCCGTTTCCTGTTGTTTACAACCGTCCTCCAAGAACGGGGCAGGGAGCTAATTCTCAGGTAATCCGCGATGCAACTATCCTTGGCGAAGAATCGGTACAGTTTGAGCAAGGTCAGGATGTTCGCGAGCCGCTCATGAAATGGCTTCGTTCACCAAATAACCGATACTTCGCTAGTGCTTTTGTAAATCGGGTTTGGGCCAACTACTTTAACGTAGGCATTGTTGATCCTCCGGATGATATGAGTCTTGGAAATCCACCGAGTAATAAAGCCTTGCTTGATTACTTGTCCGAACAGTTCGTTGCAAACGATTTTGATATGAAGTGGCTGCACCGAGAGATTCTCAACAGCGACGCATATCAACGCAGTTGGCACACAAATGAAACGAATGAAGGTGATCTGCGTAACTTTAGCCATAGCATTCCACGTCGACTACCAGCAGAAGTTGCCTTTGACGCAATCAAGATTGCAACGGCATCGGATTCTCATGACGAGTCTATACATTCTGAAATGAACGGTCGTGCAATCTCGATTCCGACCTCAAGTGAACGAGCACTACAATCCAATAACGGCGATAACTTTGCTCTGATGGTCTTCGGGCGCTCGACTCGTGAAAGTAACTGTGATTGCGACCGCAGCGAAGATCCAACACTACTGCAGACGATCTTTCTGCAAAACGACACCAGCATTGACCAGTTGATTAATCGACGTGGTGAAGGATGGCTGTCACAGGTTTCAAAAACTCATAAGTTGCCGATGCCAACCGTCGCAGTAGCCCAATCACGGAACCTACCCAAGCTCACCAAGGAGCAGGTGGCACAGCGCATCAAGGGACTCAAGCGTCAAATGCGTGTATTCAAAGAACAGGGTAAGACTGCGCAACTGAATCAAGCTCGGCAGCGACTGAATTTCACGTTAAAGAATTACGGTTATCTGCTAGAGGATGAGGCGAACGTTGAAGTTGATGTCCGAACTGACAGCGATGTGGACTTTAGCATGTTGGTTAGACAAGCTTATTTGAGAACACTCAGCCGATATCCAACCGATGGTGAATTAACACGGTCATTGGCATTCGTCGAAGACGCCGATTCCGAAATGGAAGGTCTTCGGGACGTCCTTTGGGCCTTACTAAATACAAAAGAATTCATCTTAAATCATTAATGCAAAACTAAGACTCACCTAGCGTATTTGCGGATTAGGGAAACTGGAAAGCGAGATTGACATGGCAATGCACAAGACGTGTGATGGTGTAAAGCGACGCGACTTTTTGCGAGCGGGAGCTGCTGGATTTGCGGGTTTGAACCTAGCTGATTTTTCGGCAATGCAGGCACAGGGTGCAGTACATCATGAAAGCAAAGGCAAGGCTGCGATTTTTATAAACCTGCCAGGTGGTCCGTCACACATGGATACGTTTGATCTCAAGCCGGATGCACCAAGTGAATACCGTGGTACATTTAATCCGATTAAGACCAACGTGTCAGGCATGATGATTTCAGAGCACTTACCAAAATTGGCTCAGTGTGCTGATAAATACTCCATCCTGCGTGGCGTTCACCACACCTTAGGTGCCCACCGACTGGGAAGTGAGTACGTCAACACAGGAAATCGTCCGCTAGCATCACTTGAGTATCCCGGCTATTCCGCTGTGTATACCCGTGAAACACATGAACCTTCGGATATACCAGCGAGCGTCTCGATTCCACGCAGTAATCAACGAGCGGGATTCCTCGGAGTTCGCTATGCACCACTCAATACCGGTAGCGTACCTCAATCCGGTCAGCCGTTTACCGTACGCGGAGTTTCTCTTGGGCGTGGTTTAACGGTTGCAAAAGCCAATAAGCGAAATCAGTTGCTAAATGATCTGGATACAACCTTTGCAGAAATTAACAGCAATAATCAATTACTCGAAGGTCTCGATGAATTCAGCAAACAAGCTCATGCGATGATCACATCACCGCGATCACGTGAAGCTTTTGACGTAAGTAAAGAATCGAAAGAATTTGCATCACCATTTGGCACGACCAATTTTGGCATGAGCTGTTTGCTCGCCACTCGCCTTGTTGAATCAGGTGTAAAGTTTTGCACCATCAGTTTTGGTGGCTGGGACACCCACCGTGATAACTTTACAACGTTAAAAACACGCCAATTGCCCCAGTTAGATGATGGCCTCAGTGCATTGTTCAATGGCCTTGAGCAAAAAGGTCTTCTTGAATCCACAGTTGTGTATGTAACTGGGGAATTCGGTCGTACTCCGAAGATTAATACGCGGACTGCCGAAGGCGGCCGTGATCATTATCCCCGATGTATGTTCATGGTTATGGGCGGCGGTGGAGTTAAAGGTGGTCAGGTCATCGGTGAAAGTGATGACAAGGCCACAGGTCCACTACATGAGGGACATTCGCCGGACGACGTAGCTGCTTCGTTCTATCACGCATTGGGAATCGACCACGAAAAGGAATACCATACGGCAACTGGTCGACCAATTAGTATCGTTCGCGATGGAACGGTCATTTCGGATCTTTTTGCTTAAACTGATCTGCTGGGATTAGTTGTTGGTTTTGCTTACTCGCTTGGAGCCTGAGTTGTTCGACGCGTGCGCGCTGCGCATTGGTCAATACTTTTGCAATTTCCGATTCGCGGTGTTGTTTTAACCAGTCGAGCTGTTTCTCTAACTTGGAGATTGCTTGTTGGTATCGATACTGGATGTAGTAGATCCGGTATCGCTGTTGTGGCGTGACGACTTTTGAGTAATGCGCTGGCAGCCTACCTTTTGGAATTTGAGACTGAATGACTTGCGGTGCAGTTTTATCAGGCTGCTGTGCCGTTAGAACAAACGCGATGTTCATCACCACAACTGCCAGGCATGCATTAGTAATGCTCCGGGCATGACATGAGATGTATCTGCAAAACGAAAGAGATGTTAGAAAACGCATGCTTCATACTCCTATTACTTAGATGAACCGACCGCACTGGATGTGTACCGGTGTGGCACACGACAAAGCGCGATTGGCAATTAGGAGTGAGTCGTTGTTTTTCACATCGAGCATTGATGTGAATAAATGGAAATGGTGTCGTACCACTATTGTTACGGACGACGAAAATCTGACAATGACTAAAACAGATAAGTGACAAATACTGGTGACAGTCATTTGTCACCGTTCCTCCAAACTATGAGTCATACAGTCATGGAGTCATGTTGTCGTGGCGAATTTGCTTATAGCGTTATTAGTAACAATCTTGCTCGTTACTCAGCGTGCGCGAGTAAAAGGTACAACGTTGGTGGCAAGCTGGTTTTGGGCTGCCTTTAGCATGTGGAGTATTGCCATGGTGCAATTTTTCCAGAGCAGTCCGGAGGTGAATTACTGTGCCAGCGTATTGGTGTTTTGTCCCGTTATGTCAACTCTAGGAGCGCGTCGACCTCAAAACCGAGCGTGGGAATTCATTACGGTATCACTATGGATCATTTTGGCGTTGCCGGCGCTCGAGGTGTTGTTTGCCAGACAGGGTGAGTCGTTTGACGTACGCGGATTGCGATCATGGTTTTTTGTCTTGTTGATTTTTGTTTCTGTTTCCAACATCGCCTTATCACGTTTTTGGATAAGTGGAATTCTCTTCGGCGTAGTACAGACGCTGTTAATCAGCGAATTCCTGCCTACATGGATTCAGTTTTCTTTTGAATCTAGTGAGACGATTGCATTAGTTGTTGCAGCAATCGCGATCAGTTTGGCTTGTTTTCTGCCGGCCAAAGATCGAATTGGTCGGTCTGGAATAGACCGGATTTGGCTTCGATACCGTGATACATTTGGTGGACTATGGGCAGTGAGAACTTGTGAGAGCATCAATGCTTATGCACGAATGCAGGATTGGGAAGTCAGGCTCACGTGGGATGCATTCGTTTCAGTAGATGGTCGGCCATGGGCGGATCATGAATTGTCGTCTGACAATGAATTAGTGGAAAAAATCCACTTATTACTCAAGAACCAACTGCGCCGATTTGTTGATGATGCGTGGATCGAGACCTGTTTAAAAAGCGTGTAAAACGGCTAGTCGTTACGACTGGAACGACGGGCTATTTATATCCGGCAGTCGCTCATTCTCATCATTGCCCGATACGTTTTTTTTATGTATGGTGAACTTGCACGGCTTATTGCGCGAATTATTCGAATTCAAACATTTGTGAGTTCAACCACTTCTCTGGAAAACCAGCCGGACGTGAATTTCAAAAAAAAAAGATTTCATTCGGTGAGCGATTAGCTCGATCCAAAGAGGAATCTTAAGTCTGGTTTTCATAGCAGGATCGGTTACGAGTAGGGGCTTTTCCTCCAATGGCGTATGGTTCTTTTCAGTTATTCTTGCTTTGTGCAGTAACTACATTCTTCGCACTTTGCGGCTGTAATGGAGAAGAATCCGCCGATCAATCTGAAACTCAGACGAAAAACGCGATACAGCAATCCGAAGATATCTCGACAAATGCACCACCAGTTATCGATCCGGTGGCAGATGACGATCCTAAGTCTGTAAAGCAAATCGAGGAGATGTACGGCGAGTACAAAACAAATGATGACGGAAACGTTACATTCGTCGACTTCACAGGTGCTTTCGGTGACCCCGTGGATCTCAGCATCATGGCGGGTCTACCATCCGTTGAACATCTGGTCGTTATTGGTAAATCTGTAACGGGTGATGATGCCCTGGAAAACCTGTCGGGGCTAACACGTCTGAGAATTCTAAATATCTCAGAGTCGGGCGTCACTAATGAAGGTATGCAGCACTTAGCTAAAATCAAGTCACTAGAAGACATCAACCTTCAGCGCACCAACATTACCGATGCGGGCTTAAAGACCTTATTAGAGATACCGTCTTTAAAAAGATTGCGATTGGTTCGTTGCAAGATTACCGACGAAGGGCTCTCATTCCTAAAGGACAGAACGAATCTTGAGATGCTCGATGTTAAAGAATGTATTGGTGTCTCCGATGAAGGCTTGGCTCATCTTGTCAATTTAAAGCGTCTTCGGTTTCTTCGAGTATGGGGATCTAAAATCAGCGATGCAGGATTGAAACACGTAGAAGGCTTAAGCGAACTCAGGTCACTTGGCTTGGATAATACAACAGTGACTGACGAAGGCATGAAGTCCGTTGGCAAGTTAACCAAGCTCAGTGATTTGAAGATGTATGAAACATATATCACTGGTGACGGGCTCGCACATCTCACGAATTTGAATTTGCTGAAACAACTGGTGTTACGGGGTACCAAAGTTACGGATAATGGCCTTGAGCATTTGGCGGCGTTATCCAGTCTGCAATTACTTGACTTGAGTGAAACGCAAGTTGGCGATGCCGGAATGTCAGCGATTGGAATGATTGCAGGTTTGAAGAATCTGAATTTATGGTCAACGACCGTAACTGATACCGGTTTAGAAAAATTAACATCGGCATCATCACTTGAACGACTTAATTTGAATCAGCTTGGCAATCTTACAGATATCGGTCTGGAGCATGTCAGTAAGCTTGCAAATCTGAAGTGGCTTCATCTCGGCTCAAGTCCACAGATCACAGATGACGGCATCGCCTTATTATCAGCATTGGAATCTCTTGAGACTCTGAATGTGGAGTTCTGCTCGGGTGTGTCGGATTTTGGCACGAGCCAATTGACTGAAAAAAATCCAAACCTAATCATCGAGTTTTAACTGAAACGATTGATTTAACGCACCTAGATATAACATAAATGTTCTCAATTCCTCTTCGAAAACAGAATGCAACATCACGATGGTATCGGTACGCGGTAACACTGTTATTCGCTGCCATGATTCAGTTTCCAATTGGCACGTCAGTCAGGGCACAAGAATCAGAAAAGGAAGATATAACTATCATCCGTATTGCCAATGATGGAGGCTTCAAGGCAATGAAGCCGAAACGGTGGACACTTCTTGAAGCCGAGATTTGGAATCGAAGCGACCGAGACGTACTTATTGATATTTACGGAATGTTTGACAGTCGCGCTAGTAAAGAGACGACGGTTCAGATCGGACGAAGCGTGTTACTTCCCGCCAGGAGTAAACAAATCATTCCTTATCCGATTCGTATTCCGGATCACAAGATGACTCTAAAGTCTCTTGAAATGTCTGGTGTGGATGTCCAGTCTTTGGTTTTTGATACGACGGATGGATCATCCCGACGTGTTGGCGGTCCGTCTGGTGGCATTCTCGAACCGCGGGTTGTCAACACAGATTTTTCCACGCCAATTCTCGGCGTGATTCCGTTTGTGAATCATGAAGAAAACGAGAATCGTTTGTATCTTGCCTCGCGCGGTGTTGGAGTGGATGAAGTGCCAACACACGTTTACCGCACCTTGCAGGCAATGAGAAAGCATTTTAATTTTCGTGAGCGGATCTATCGCCCTGCAACGGCAGGTGTGCCACCTTCGCCTGCTGCGCTTGATCCGCTGGATCAACTTGTCGTTGCAGATCCGGAGTATTCAGATCAATTTGTTGTTCTGGATGAGATTCGCGACTGGGTTTATCGCGGTGGTCGCCTTTGGATTATGGCTGACAGAACAGGGCTGGATCTGGCACAGTACATTCTAGGTGAAACAGTAGATTTCACGGAATTAGAGCCAGCTCGGCTTTCAGAAGTGACGATCGAAGAAGCGCACCCGACTCTTGGTTTTGTACCGTCGACATTTACATATGAGAAGC
>JAKUOW010000140.1 GCA_022451045.1 Pirellulales bacterium
TTGCCGATATATTAAGTAGCAGCTAGAATGAGGGCAGTGATATGACTATGAATCACCCACAATTCGGACGACGAACAATCATCCAGGCCGGTTCTGTCGGACTGCTGGGTCTCGGTTCAAATCACCTGTCAGCACTGCGCGCCGCTGACACGACTGGCACGATTCCGCATAACTCCGCGAAGACCGTCATATTTGTATTCCTGTCCGGTGGTCTGACCCAGCATGACAGCTTTGACATGAAGCCTGATGCTGCTTCAGATATTCGCGGTGAGTTCAATCCAATTTCCACCGTGACACCCGGCTTTCAGATTTGTGAGCATTTACCAAAGCTTGCAGCAATAAGTGACAAATGGAGCGTCATCCGCTCATTGGGCACACCGTATAACGGTCATTCCGAAGGCCATATGTCATTGATGTCCGGTCGCACGCCGTTGCCACCAGGCTTTAACGGAAGCAAACCACAGGATACAGATTGGCCATCCATTGCATCGGTAATTGGTGACGCGATGCCACCGAGAAACAACAACTTGCCACCGGCCGTCGTGCTTCCTGAACGCCTTATTCACCGAACGGGTCGCATTATTCCAGGTCAGTTTGGTGGTCAGATGGGTCATCGGCGTGACCCATGGTTTATAGAGGCCTCACCATTTAACGCAAAGTCCTATGGTGCTTATCCTGATTACGAATTCCATTTTGTTCGAGGACGGGAAAAGAATCCGAATCTAAAATTCGAAGCACCTAATCTAAGTCTTCCCGAAGGATTGAGTAAAGAGCGTCTTGCAGATCGATCTATACTGCGTACGTTACTTGATGATCAGAGAAAGCAACTAGAAGATGTGGCTTCGGTCAGCGCATTTGATAAAGAACGCGAAGCAGCGATATCGTTACTGACCGAGCCAACCGTGCAAAAGGCATTTGACGTTCATAGTGTCGATGACGAAACACAGTTGCGTTATGGGAAAAACGCATTTGGCTGGTCGTTGCTCATGGCACGGCAATTAGTTGAGGCCGGTGTAAATCTTATTCAGGTGAATCTTGGCAATAATGAGTCGTGGGATACTCACGACAACAACTTCCCACTGCTTAAGGACTGCCTATTCCCACCTACGGATCAGGGGCTAGCAGCACTGATTACGGATCTGGATGAACGCGGTTTGCTTGATGAAACGCTGATCGTGATGTGTGGCGAAATGGGGCGAACACCGAAGATCAATTCCAAGCTGCCAGGGCGGGATCACTGGGGTGCTGTTCAGTCTGTATTCATGGCCGGTGGTGGAGTTCCCGGTGGATGCGTGGTTGGCTCATCTGACAAGGATGGTGCGTATCCTGCATCGGATCCGCAAAGACCTGAAAACATGGCTGCCACGATATACAGTGCGCTAGGTATTCCGGATACAGCTGTGTGGCATGACGAATTCGAACGCCCGTATCACATCTACCACGGTAAACCGATCGCGTTTAGCTAAGGTATATTCCGCAAAATTCTTTTTCTGTAGCGAATTTTCACCTTAATTGGTCATCTGCTAACGCTCTCGCATATTCACTTAAACCTAAGAGGTGTGAACAGTGTCACGTCACACGTCACTGTTGGTATTGCTGGTTGGAGCATTCTTCGCCGTGTGGATTTTCGCTCACTACCTATGAGTCACGGTAAACAACAAATCTTTTGAGTACGCTAAGAAAATCGACTTCGAACGCTGCCTCAGTGTCAGTGAGGGACAGCATCTTGATTCATTCATTAGAACTTCGCAAGACATAGATCCTCACTCTACAAAACGACGAGGATTATCAGCTCAAACATCATTACAAGACGCTTATCATGAATCCGCTAAGTGCTGAAGAATCCACCAAACCTAAAACCCTACTTTGTCCCACGGTCCGGTAATCGCCAGAGATATCCCCGGGGACTGCATGTTTACAAACAGCCACTTACCATCAGGACTAAATGTTGCCCCAGCCCATTCGCGTTTTCGGTAGTCACCGCTAAAGCCATTCCGCTCGCCTTGCAGCACACAGTTATTACGTGAAAGCGTGAATAACTCGCCATCAGGCGTAAGACCATGAAGCCGAGGATAATTCAGAACCTTCTTTCCGTTTACCGTGATTTCATCCGTCGATCCATCCTCGCAAATCGCGATTCCACCGTTTGGGCTGATCGCAATGTTATCCGGATAATTCAAGACTTCGACACCGGGGGATTCATAGATAAGATTCAATACGTTTTCTTTTGGGTCGTATGACCAGATCTGTCCTTTTCCAGCTTCTCCACCACTGGTTGCTGAGAAGTAAATCAGGCCGCCACCGTACCAGCAACCTTCTAACCGACTGAAGGCCGTACCGCCATTCTTTACGCCTTGGGCAAAACATCCAATCGAGTTCGTGGTACCCGGACTGTGTGCAAGCGTGGGTTCATCAATGCTCACCCATTCAATGTTCTCAAATACGCGTTTGCCATTCGAACTTCCAGTCAGGTTTTGGTTCCCCGGAACCTTAAGCATTTGCAGCTTACCACCGTCAGATAGCTTGCCTTTTACCTTCGGAATAAATCGATACAGCCCTGCGAACCCTCGGTCCTCTGTTTCATAGACGTAACCAGTGTCTGGATCGACTGCGACCGCTTCGTGCACAAACCGGCCCATTTCCTTTATCGGTTTGGCTGTAGCAGATCCGTCAGCAGGTACCTCAAAGATCCAACCATGCTCCTTCTGGTATCCAGTTTTCTCGTCTTCTTTTTCGAGGCCATCAACAGTCTCTTCACAAGTAAGCCAGGTACCCCACGGTGTTACGCCACCTGCACAGTTGCGTACCGTACCGGAAATAGCTGAATGACTTTTCTTTAGTTCACCCGCATCCACATCAAAAACGAGCGTCGTGCAACCTCCACCAGCCATCGAATCAAAGGTCATGGAGTCTGATCCAAATGCCGCTCGTGCACCGCCCACTTCATGGTTGCGAATCAAGGTAATTTCAGATCCATTTGTTGCGACAACACCCATACCATCGTGTGCACCTGGTGTCTTCACGCCATCATCCATCATGTCCTTGGACCAACCAAACGATGTGTAACTGAATCCGTTGGGAAGCAATAACAGCTCCAACCCAGTTGCCTGATCCTTGACGGGCTTGATTGGACCGAGGAGCGACTCCACAGAATCTGCCTTCTCTTGCGCTTTTAGTTTGTGCATTAATGCTAGGGAATCTGATATCGCAAATGACCCAACGGCCGCTGCACTTAGCTGAAAAAAATCTCGTCGCTTCACTGGACTGCCTGTCTGTTAATCTATCTTGATGAAATGCGTACTCTACAATATCAATATATCGCTTCTTGATTAACGAATGGGGAACACTGTATTAAGGAATTGTTAGCTTTAGAGAATCAACTCTCCGTGCTCCGGCATTCGAACTGCTTGTCTCCTTCATGCACACCTTGAAATATCGTGCCGTTAGAGCTGATTTTGATCACCAGCGTCTCTCAGCTAAGTATTACCGCTGCCAACGTAGATGGCGCAATTCCGGCTGCTTGCCTTGCCATTTCTGAGAACCAATAAATCCGCCCTGCCCATCATCGACGAAGGCTCGCACCCCAAACTCATCAACATGGCGCCAATGCTCAAGTGACTCCTTGCCATCGAGAGACTTAAAGTCTTTAGGCTTTAAAGAAACAGTCTGCCATTCACCGGCGGTAAGCTCTACAACCGCATAGGTAAGGCGTGATGGGCCACGGTAATTTCGAAAGAAATTCTCGTTCATTACAAAAACGATTCTATTGGCTTTCTCCACTCTGACGTCAATCGTCAGCTTTTCGCCGTCCTCACCCATCCACTTAGGATCATTGAGCTTACGAGTCCAATACTGCCAATGGTGTGGATTCGCTTCGTTGAGTGTATACCAGTCCTGAAATCCCTTGCTGAAGTTGTCAATCAAGTTGGACTTCTCGTCATCTGCTAAAACACCAGCACGTTTAAGTTCTTTTGATCTGGCCGTATGCATGACGCTGCTAATTGCATATTCCTGAACCTTCTGACCTCGCATCAGTGACTCTGCTTTCGCCAATCGATAATAGACATTGGCAAATACAAACAAATGCTGATCGGTGGAAAGTAAAGGCAAGGTTGCTAAGAAACTTGTTTCCTTAGCTTCTAATACCTTTGTATTGGCCGTGCGCCAAAACCTTGCCTGAGGATCCGGATCAATGGAGTACATAACTTCCACGCGAGAGATTATCCCTGCATTCTTCGGTTGTACTAAGAAGGATGGTGTCTCATTCATCACTAGAATCAAATCGGTGTTGGGAGATTCGGATAGTCCGTACGTTCCTTTTAAGTGCTGGTCTATCCAAAGTGGCCGAGTGATCGCAAATTCCGGCGTGAACCGGTGATTCAGGTGCGGCGAAAACGAGAAGCGGATTTCATCATGTGGAATTAAGGCTGCGGTACGAAAAGTATCATCCATAATTTGATGAAAGTCATTCGTACCGCTAAGCCAATGAATAGGGATTGAGATATGCGGTGCGTATGCTTGAAAGCTGATCGTATTCTGGAATAGTGCCAAGTCGCCTGCTGCTGTATGGCGCCTTTGCTGCGGAACTAATTCGAGCGGATCCATCCGATAGCCCTGCCCTCCAACCGATGGTGCAGCTACCTTCACCCGTTTGTCGGTACCCGCCACATACACGGTCAAGTTTCCACCCATCGAATGGCCGTAAACGCCAAGTCGTTCTGCGTCCACTTCGTCCATTTGTTCAAGCACCGTAAGACCACGTCTACAAGCGATTGTCAGCAGGTACCAATTATTATTTCGTGGTGATTCAACGGGATCGAGATACAAATCGCCGGGCTCTAGATTAAAGTACCCGCGCACGTTGTTTTGCGTAGGGTCAACTGCACCCCAGTCCGTGTTCTCTTCTCCTGGTTTTGCCGATTCCATTTCACGGCCACCCCAGTTTACGGACAGGCATACATAACCGCGACGTGCGTAATACCGTACCTCATTTAGAGACGCTCGCTGCCCCCCTCCGTGTATATGCACGAGAGCTGGTAGACCGGTTCGACCTTTCGGTAAAGCAATAAATGCTGCTACGCGACTCACTTTACCTTTGAATGTGCCGACAGCATAAGTGATATAGCGGATCTCGATATCATCTTCATCCCACTTACGGACGAGATGGATGTCCAGCAGCTCGACACGAGGGTCAATATCTTCCCACAATTCCGAAACCGTTGTAGGTACTTGCTGGGCCGTTAGCATACTAGCCGCACAAAGGAAAATGGCCATAGAGCCAATGGCCGAACAACCCCCGAGCTTACTTTTTTCTCGGCTTCTTATGCTCATCGAACCACTTAAAGATCTCATCAAAGTATTTAAATGCAATGGCGACGTGGTCTCCACCTTCTTCCTCGATGTATTTTACATCCATTTTGTATGACTTCATTTTATCCACCCAATCCCGCGTAGCCTGTACAGGAAGGACGGTGTCATTTGTACCGTGGATAATGATAGTAGGGATTTCCTTCATGCGTTCTATCATCCAGCCCGTATAGGGAATCGCTGGTGCAATTGGTGCGAGTGCTGCCCACTTGTCGGGATATTTCATTCCCAAATGCAAGGTGCCTGAACCACCCATCGAGTGGCCAAGAAGATAGATTCGATCGGGATCAATATTGAGATTGTCTTCTGCGATTTTCAAGACATTAAGCACATCTTGTTCGCTCAATTTGCCGAGATTTCTGGGACCAAAGAATCCGCCGCCGGGGCCATGCGATCCATACCAGCCGGTGCGGTTAAGCCCTTGAGCCGAAAAAATTATGTATCCGTGCTTTTCAGCGTGCGGTACAAAATTTCGATACCTGATTATTTGTGACGCGTGGCTGCCCCAACCATGAAGTGCCACAACAAGGGGTGTTTTTTTCTTTGGGTTATAACTCTTTGGAATGTAAACCGAGTAAGGAATCTTCTGCTTCGCATCTTCAAAGTAATACTGCTTGTCGGTAATCTTACCGACACGAAACTCTATCTTCTCAGCCTGATCTTCCCCGTGGCTATCAGCGCACAGCAACGCTCCAATAAACATTACAACTGAAACGAACGAGATAAATCGATTCACATCACTACCTTTCATACGCAGTAGACGAATAAACTACGCAGATTAAACACCGAGCAGCTTAGATCAGCTCGCTAATTGGATCACGATGTTGCAGTAAATATTGTGGGCGACCATTGAAGTCCGGAATCTTGATGTTGGACACATCAATTCCAATTTGGCGATAGAGTGTTGCGAATACTTCCTGGTAATGAATCGGACGGTCTTTGGCTTCTTCCGCCAGCCGAGTTGTCGTTCCTAGCACCTGACCGGTATTCATACCACCGCCAGCAAGGAAGCAACCTGACACTGCTGGCCAATGATCGCGGCCACCATTTGCATTCACGCGCGGAGTTCGCCCCATTTCACCCCAAGCGACAATCGACACGTCGTCGAGCATGCCACGCTCTTCCAGATCGTCCACAAGTGCAATCAGACATTGTTCAAGACGCGGTAAGTATTCGCGAAGCTGCATGAAGTTGTTCTTATATGCAAGATCACCCGCCTTTCGACAACTGTGAGTGTCCCAGCGACCAAACGAAATTGATACACAACGGGCGCCCGCTTCCACTAATCGCCGTGCGATCAGGAAATCCTGATTATGCATCGGAGCACCGTCATCAACCGGATCAAGTGTACCGATACCGTATCGTTCACGAGTACGTTGGTCTTCTTTTTCAATATCCAGTGCGTTTAACAGTTGGTTAGAAGTCAGCAACTCCAAGGCCTGACGCGTATATGCATCGACACTGTCAATTTCACCAGACGCATCAAGATTATGCTGAATCTGATCAATCGACTTGAGCAATTGACCGCGATCTTGCAACCTTTCTCTCGACATGGACAGTGTTAAATCTGCCTTGCCCTCATCACTTGGTCGAAAAGGTTTGTGTGCCGGTCCAACGAATCCTGCACGCCCTGGGTCTGTCCAACGATTCGGCGTAGGATGCGTCATGCTAATAAACGGCGGAATTGCTCTGTTTGCTGATCCCTGCAGGTGTGAAATCGCGGAACCCATACAAGGTTGATTTCGTATTTGGGAGTCCCTGTAACTCCAGCCGCTGTAACAAATCTCAGAGGCGTGTTCGTTTATCGCTCCAACCAGTGAACGAATGATGGTGAACTTCTCCATCCGTTGTGCCAACTTTGGCATATGTTCACAGATCTGGAAGCCAGGCAAGCTCGTTTGAATGGGTTTGAATTCACCGCGGATTTCGACCGGAGCATTTGGCTTGATATCCCAGATATCTAAATGGGATGGCCCACCTGGAAGGAAGACCATGATGACTGACTTATGGCGACGATCACGGCTGCCTTTGTCGTTAGATAAGTCGTTGGCTTGCAGCAGTTGTGGAAGCGATAGGCCGCCTAGACCAAGGGAACCGACCTGCAGAAATGAGCGCCGGGAAATCCCATCGCACATTTTCGTCTTACCGCTGGTTATTCGAAGCATATTCTTTGTATCGGTTGGTGCAGTCGGTTTTGTCCTGTCCGCTTTATTCTACTAAGAATGTAGGGTTAAGTCATATACCATTGGCTATTTCAGGAGCCAACGCTGGCGTGCCAAACGCACCGGCGGGGGGAGAATTTTTGGATTCCACGCTTTCCAGTTGCAGGACATACCAGTACACTCCCCCCTCTCAAAACGCATAAACCCCCCCTTATTTGTACTGCTGTGCTGACGACTTTAAACTGAAGCCCTAATCAACCTCACAACTCCATTCACACCGGCACACCATGACGCTTGAAAACATCGGCCATTTCAAGATTGACAAGAAAATCGGCGAGGGTGGTATGGGCGAAGTCTACCTCGCACACGACACGTCTCTTCAGCGTCAGGTCGCCATCAAACTACTTCCAGAGAGACTATGCGCTGATGAAAACCTGCGGCAGCGATTCCTGCAAGAAGCGAGATCAGCATCCGCACTGAATCACCCAAACGTCTGTACCATTTACGAAGTTGGAGAAACTGGGTCCGGACAACCGTACATTTGCATGGAATTCCTCGACGGTGAGTCTCTTGAACAAGTAATCAGTGATAACACATCACTGCCTATCCCACGCATTTGCGAAATCGTACGGCAAATTGTCACAGCTCTGTGTAGTGCATTTGAAAAACAGATTGTGCACCGGGATCTTAAGCCTGGGAACGTCAGCATCAACTCTCAGGACGTCGTAAAACTACTCGACTTTGGTTTGGCTAAACGCCTGGGTATGCCTACTGCCGTCGATGATTCAACCGTGGACTTGAACCTGACCAATGAAGGACGCATTTTAGGTACCCCCAACTATATGAGTCCGGAACAAGCCTTGGCCACAGAAGTGGATCACCGTAGCGACATTTTCAGCGTCGGTATAATCCTCTACGAATTGATTACCGGCTCTCGACCATTCTCAGGTGACTCGATCGGGCACGTTATAAACAACATCATTAACCAACCAGTAAACTCCGCGATCCGTCTCAATCCTGATGTTCCACAAGAGCTAGACAGGATAATTCGCAAATGCTTGGAGAAGGATCCAGTACGACGCTACCAAACACCCCGGGATTTGCTCACCGATCTGGAAAATCTGGATCGAGGAACAGTAAACGCCAATAACTTATCTGCCAATCTCTCGGGGTCACAATGGACAGCGGAACTTGCAGGTTCACCAAATAACAGTGACGTCTTCATCAGCTACTCGGCGCTTGATGATCAGTCGTTATCCGCAAACGAAGAAGGTTGGATTTCCCGTTTCCATCGGAATCTAAAAGTGCGTCTTCAACAACTTGCCGGCCGCGAAGTTCACGTCTACCGCCCGCCCAAGTTTGAGGCGAATGACTCAGTGGATGCAGATGTCTTGAATGAGATTCCAACAGCAAAATCCATGCTGACGATCGTATCTCCGCCATTTATAAACTCAGACAATTGTCAAAAAGAAGTTACTTCCTTCGTGGAAGGAAAATCCGGCGATAACTCGCGAATCATCAAAGTCGTCAAGACACCTGTGGAAGATGATCAACTTGCAAATCTCTCCGGTTCCTTTGATAAAATTTACGATCATGAATTCTACGAACGAGACGAAGAAACCGGCCGAGTGCTGGAATTCGAGGAATCATTCGGAGATGATCTGAAACGACGATACTACGAAAAAATCTATGATGTTGCACATGACATCAACCAAACGCTTAGCGAAGCAGCAAGTAAAACAGCGGAAATCGAAGTTGCCTGCCGTAAAGCGTTTGTTGCCATGACCACATCTGACGTGCGTCAGGAATATGAAATTATCTGCCGTGAGCTCACCGAGCTGGGATTCAAAATCGTCCCGGACCAATCACTTACCCTTGAAAAGGCAGCACTTGAAGATGAAGTGGCAGCCTATTTGGAAGACTGCGAATTCGCTATGCAGTTAATTGGAGGCAATTACGGTATCGTTCCGGAAAACGCCACAAACAGCCTGTTAGAGCTACAATCCGTTCAGATTAGGAACTGGGTAGCCGAATCGGACACACGACAATTCATCTGGATTGCCAAGGAACTTGAAGTAACTGACGAACGCCAACAGAGCTTTCTGGACCATATTAGAACCATAGATGCGGCTTCGCACCAATGCGATGTAATTGAAGGTCAGGTGACACTGCTCAAAGAAACATTACGCCGCCGCCTTGCTGAGAACAAATCAGACTCTAGTGATGCACATGAGACCTCAACGGTAAAACAAATCTATCTGATTTGTGATGGCTGTGATGTTGACGCGTCTGCGCCACTGGAAGATTATTTGTTTGATCAGGGATTCGAAGTCTTATCCACCGACTTTGAAAGTGCCAGTGAAGAAATCAGTGAACTGCATCGCGAAAACCTCGTGTGTTGTGATGCAGCCGTTATTTATTACGGTGCTGTTCGCAAAAACTGGGTCGATATAAAGCTACGCGACACGCTCAAGGCAGCTGGCTATGGTCGCTCCGCCCCCATTTCAAACGTCGGTGTGTACATTGCTCCGCCGGAAGACAAACGCAAAGAGCGATTCAAGAGCCATATGGCGACAACGATACAGCAGAGCGGCGATGCGTTTGCAGCGACCGACCAGCTCAGCGCATTCCTTACACAAATCACACAGAACGGATAACTCACCTAAAACATGTCATCTGACGATCAACCACAACTTGTGCCCTACCCTGGACTTCGGCCATTTACAAGCGAAGAGGACTACCTGTTCTTCGGTCGTGAAGAACAAGTCCGGGAATTAATTGACTCACTGCAACAACATCGCTTTGTTGCCGTAGTTGGTTCATCGGGTAGCGGTAAGTC
>JAKUOW010000141.1:0-4665 GCA_022451045.1 Pirellulales bacterium
TCAACACTTGCGCGTCTCAGAAATGCCAAGTCGCTTATTGCTGCCGCAGGAGCTTGTTCGACGCCCAAATCAGCGTTTTCACTGGCAAGAACACCGTCTACCGGTGCAGCCAAAGCTCCTTGGCTCGTTAAAACGCCAGTCATGGCAAGAACTGTTACTGCTAAGAATCGCTCGATTTTGCGCATGAGTTTTGTCCTGTCACATGGTCGAAACGGCGCTGCTTTTGCTATTTAAGCGCACCACTACAGCCTTACTAGCTTTATGCTAGCTTATCTATAAATGAGTTTCGATATGAATATATACCCAGCATTCCTTTTTTATTTAAAAAGGCCCAGCATAATTACCCCCTTCAAGGGGGGGTGTGGTTCCTAAAGATTCGGCCGTGGTACCTTGCGGGCTTCTGAAACACTTAATCCGCCACTTGTTTTAAGCTTCCTCTTATATACAGCACCGCCGCATGTTACGAAAAGCACATCACCTTTCTCACCACCAAAAGTCATATTTGTCAGAGAACCTGATCCCGGTTTCGTAAGGATCAAATGACAACGACCAAGCTGATCAAAAATCTGGATTCCTAATTGTGTGGCAACGTATACGCGCCCTTCTTTATCAATGGTCATACCATCGCTGCCACTACGTCTGTCGTCATCAAGCAAGTGCACGTGCCCCAAACGTTGCTTATTCGCGAGGCTGCCATCTTCCTCAATCCTAAATGAGTAGGTGAATCTTCCCCACTTATCCGCCACCACGAGAAACGCATGATCTGGAGTGGCTATAAGACCATTCGGAAATTCTATACCTTCATCAACGACCTGTTTCTTGCCGTCATACGTGAAGTGCCATACTTTGTTATTTTTTGGGTCTGTAAAATAACCACCGTGTGGAAGAAGGCAAATGTCATTTGAGTCAACTCCTGCAACCACGACCTTCGGTTTGCCATCTTTGGCATATCTGACAATGGAACGAGATTCCGTCTGACATGCATACAGCAGGCCATCAGGGCCGAACATTAAACCGTTGGCACGCTTACTCTTTGCATCAAAAACTGAAACGGAGCCATCTTTGCTTACACGGTGAATTTTGCTACTGGGCACATCAGAGAAATACAAATCACCGTTTGGCGCAATGGCTGGACCTTCGCAATACTGGTGACCGTTGGTGACCATTTCCCAGTTTTCACCAGGAATCACTAAGTCGGTGCGACGTTCGGGCGCCTGCCCAGGTGTAATTGGGTTTGGATAATCTCTCCAAAGCCATCGCATAACATCAGGCGTAATCGCTGCGGCATGCCGTCCGTTGTGCCCTCCCTCACCCCATCGATAATCCACGTCATATCCGGAAAACTGGAGCGCGGCCAAAACATCTTGATTCGCAACCCACCAACTACCGCCGTACAGGTTATTGTCATTTTTACCATCCTGCAGAAACACTCTAATTGGCTTTGGCTCGAACTTGCGGATAAGAATAGGGTATTCGTTTCCACCACGTAGTGAGACAAATGTTCCGATCGCAGTGAACACTCGTCGAAATGCATCCGGTCGTTCCCATGCCGCGGTAAATGCCGCGATCGCACCACTACTAGCTCCGGTAATCATGCGATCGTTTGGGTCGTCACTAATGTTATATCGCTTTTGCACCTCTGGAATTAACTCATCGATAAGCATTCTTGCATACCGATCGCCCATTCCGTCGTACTCAAAACTACGGTTAAAACGAGGCTGCGCATCTGGACGCACGGGAGGCACGACACCTGGTGTAACGAACACTCCCAACATTACTGGAATATCTTTCTTGTGAATTAAGTTATCCATTACGATGGGCAACTTAAAACCGTTAGCGCGTCCGAGGCCATCTTGAACTACGCACAGACATGCTGCTTTTCCCGAATCATATTGTGCCGGCACATAAACCCAGTAGTTTCGCACCGTTCCAGGGAACACCTTGCTGTTAAAAACAATCGGCCCGATGATCTCCCCCTGTGGCACACCGTCTTGCCTCATACTGTCAGGGGTGAGCTTTTCCTCATCAGGTTGTGCGTTCACGGACCTGCCGCCCGCGAACAAGACAGAGGTCATTATCAAAGCGACAAAGCACCGCACGAGTCTATCTTGGTTTTTCACTTACTCTCTCCTTATTTCCATGCTCGGCAGCTAATCACCTAAAGCTGCCATCTTTATCTCTTCATAGGTTGTTTCATCGATTGGAATACCCGATTTCAGTCGTTCACGACGGCATTGCTGAGTGCGATCACCCGGCAGTCGGATAGATGGTGCATCTTCAACAGTTGGGCAGTCTCGAACAAAGGCAGCGAGCCTTTTAACCTGTTCATACATGTGCGTGGAGCCACTGTGCGATTCGGGGTCCCAGACAACCAGCAGCACGTTGTTATATCCCGTTGCGCCATCTGGAGCCGGAGGACAGAAACCGCCGGAAAGCCCGGCAACCAAAAAATCGAGGAAGACTCCCAGGCCAAACCCTTTGTATCCCTGCTCGCCACCCATGGGTAACAAACTACCTCTTGGCTCGGTATATCTCACATTTGGGTCTGTTGTTGCATTTCCTTCAGCATCGATTAGCCAACCGGGCGGACAGTCCTCACCGGCTGCTCGAGCTACCAGAACTTTACCGTTGGCAACGGCACTAGTTGAAATATCAACAGCCATCGGCCCAGTGGCCGTTGGAACACCAATAGACAGTGGATTCGTACTTATGGTTGGACGCTTACCACCTGGTGGGGCTACGCACTTGAGTACCCCGTTATCCGTGACCGACATCAGGCAACTGAAACCCCGACTGGCAATCCGCTCCGTCCATTCGCCAAGCCGGCCGACATGCCCGCAATTGACTACCGTGGCCGAACCCACACCTTGCTCTCGCACCTTCGGCAACAACTTGTCAATCACCTGACGCATTGCCACTTGGCCAAGGCTCGCTTTAGCGTCACAAACCACCAGCGATCCGGTTTCATTCAGGATTTCGAGCTGTGACTCGACGTTGGTGTTACCGAGGCGGATCTGTTTAAGATATCCGCGAACACGCACCACACCATGTGAATCGTGACCCACCAGATTTGAATCGACGAGACTGTCGGCGACCATAGCTGCGTCGGATTCAGAAATTCCAGCGTTGGTAAATGCCTGCGTTACTAATGCCGCCAATTCATCATGCCGAACTGTAATCTTTGCCAAAACATCCCCTAAGTGGCTTTATTACTGATACACAGTTAAGAGATTGACTCTAAGCGAGAAATACGTCCAGTTGCGACCCACTCTGCCACGAAGATGTTACCAAAATTATCAAAGCAAGCATCATGTGGGTGTACGAACTTGCCATCCAGCCACTGCTTCTCATCATTTCGTATACCACCAGTGCTAGTAATGCGTTTTACATCATCACCCAGCTGAGCAACGACCTTATTATCTTTTCCAATGAGAGTAATGCGGGCATGCAATTCCGGCACCAAAAGCAAATCTTCGAAGGAATCCAGGTTAGCTGGCAAACCATAACCGGTTTGCGTTTCCAGGTGCTTACCGTCCAGCGTTAATCTCTGCAAAGTGTGGTGAGCACGATCGCACACTACAACAACTGGTTCGTCTCCGCGACGGTCTATCCAGATACCATGTGGCGTATTAAATGTACCGTTACCATTCCCGGGGCCCCCGAAACAGCCTTGCCACTCTGCGTTTTTGTCATAATGGTGGATGAACCAACTGCCATAGCCATCAGCAAGGAGAAAACCTCCGTCGTCAAGAAACGCAAAATTCGTGGGCATGAAACGATCACGACCCCATATCTTCGCTCGTTTGGAGTCTTCATCCTTTGCGTACTTGCCGGAATCCATCGGAGCGTACTTTTCCCAAATCGTCTCACCTTTAAGAGTTAATTTGGCGAAAGACTTCACTTGTTGATATGCGCACACGTAGAGAACCTCTTCGCCGTTCTCTTCCCGCACTTCTATGCCATGACCACCACCCTGAAACTGGTTGCCGAATGCCCGTATGAATTTGCCTTCCGGGTCAAACACGAAAATCGACGGGTGGTCTTTTTGGTCCTCACGTCCCTCATGAATTACGTAAAGATTATTGTTTTTGTCGACAGCGACATTGTGTGTAGTTTGCCACGAGTACTTTTCAGGGAGTTGTGCCCAGTTGTGATTAATTCGATAGGCATATTTACCTTCACCAAGGATCACCTCTTTGGAATCCGTCTTGCGGGCGGTGAGAACGGTGGGAGCAAGCGCACATGCTGCCGATGCGGCAATGAATTCGCGACGGCGCATCGGAACTGAAGGCTTATTCATGAGAGTGGGTCCTTATTGGGCACAGGATGATTGTTGCAAGGGTCGATTATTGCTAACGCAATGCCACATCACTTGGTGGTATTGCCAATGCAGTATAAGTGTTCTTCACCACGAATAAACAACTCGTCACCAGCGATAGCGGGTGACGCGTAGCAGAATTCGTGCAGCTTATTCTCTGCAACCACTTCGAGCGTAGCGCCAGGCTTTACGATTTTCATCGTACCGTCATCTGCAAGCATATAGGCTAGGCCATTCACGGCGAGCAGCGAGGCGCTAAAGTGGTTGCCGAGACGATCCTGCCAGTGTCGTTCGCCTGTTTTGGTGTCAAAGCAATTTGCAGTGCCGCGATCATCTGCCACGATTAG
>JAKUOW010000141.1:4675-10337 GCA_022451045.1 Pirellulales bacterium
CACCGATAACGACGGGGGACGGAACATAGCAGCGCACATTATTTACATGCCACTTGACTGCAGATTCTGTGACGTCCCCATTACCAGTACCATCAATTGCCATGACATGATACGTGGGGTAACCGGCGCACATGTAGAATTTACTGCCGTCATATACCATGGAAGCAACAAATTGCTCCGTCGGCCCTTCGATAACCCAGTGTTCTTCACCCGTTTCCGGATCGAGGCTAATGATGTGCTTACTACCGGAGAACACCATTTGAGTACGACCGTCGATGTCACGTATGATCGGGGTGACGTAGCTTCGAATACCGTATCGTCGAGGAACATTCCAAACAACTTTTCCGGTGTGCTTATTTAAAGCAAGTATGTATGACTTACCGTCATGATCACCGTTGAGGATTACCAGATCCTTATAGAAAACGGGGCATGAGCTATAGCCATGGGCACTAATGAACTCTCCGGCATCGACTTTCCATTTTTCATTTCCGTCAAAGTCAAAGGCTGCAACGATGATCTTACCGGGGTAAATCAATCGGTTACTACCGACATTTGGGGCTGTAATTTCTTTATCGCCAACTTTCAGGAAAGAAACGACAACGGTTTCACCATCTGTAGCAGGTGTTCCCGAGGCGAAGCTATTTAGTGAATGCTTCTTTTCTAGGCGAGACTTCACAACGGTGCGTTGCCAAAGGACTTTGCCGTTGTCACGATTGACGCAGTAGACGACGCGTTCTTGCGTATCAGGCAGACACCCGGCAACGAACACACGATCTTCGTAGATTATTGGTGAAGCGTGACCGGTACCGGGGATTTTGACTTTCCATTTTATATTTTCTCCGGTCTCGCCATCCCAGGTCATTGGAGCATTTGTAGAAACGCTCGTTCCATCACCTCTCGGCCCCCGCCATCCAGGCCAGTTCTCAGCATTCGCACTAACACTCAACGCCAAAACAACAACAGCAGCAACAATCCCGCGCATTTCACCCTCCAAGTCATGGACAGTCTATGTTTAACTCCCGATTTCACGAGCTATCCTACCAAAACAACTTCACAAATTCATGGACAGTATATAAATCCCGACACGGAATTCATGGACAGTCTATGTTCTGGCATTAAAAAACTAAAGAAGCACCTGAAATGACTACGTATTTGCCCTAGCGTTTAAGCAAATCGAGCATGGCCTTACCGAAGGCATCGCCGATTAAGAAATAGCTCTCTGCATTGCCGAACCAATGATGAGCATGACCAACATTTGGAGACTGGTCCGCTGGTCGGGCGAATTGATGAGTTTGTACGAATCGGACGTTCCCATTGAGTCGCGGGTCTAGTGTAGCTGTCCTTTGAGCGTCTCGTATTGATTGCATATTGTCACTCGTATCACTCCCCCCGTTACCAAGTTCTCCTACAACGACGGGGAGTTCGGGCCTGTCCAGCGCCTCTCTAACTCCCAAAATCAGGTTTGCTAAATTGATCGCGTATTCGTTTCTTGCACCTTCGTCGTACATATCATTCCAACCTTGAAACCACACGAATCCACTAATTTCGTAGCGCCGGCCCGCCAATTCTAGATTTTCTTTCTGAATATTTGCCAATGCCTCATCCACCTCACGTAGCATTCGCGTGTAATACTGCCCTGTAATACCGCCGCTTAATGGAGGACGAAAGTCCTTGTAGAGGCTTTTTCCACCCCATGCCGTCTTGATCAACAACACAGGTTTACGTATTTCATTTCCAATTACATGCCCAAATTGAAATTCTGGGCCTATATGATGCTGCCCTGGGTATCCAGTAAAGCCAACTGACAATCCACCGGTCTTCAATCCCTGGCGAGTTTGGAAACGAACGAATACGTCATCACGTTTCAGATAATTCGACTGTTCGTCAATAACATGCCGATATCGACCTGACTTGTCGGACTCAATTACTGAATTCAGAGTTCCCTTACCACCGTTGTAATATTCCTCGTGATCAAGATCTACAACACCCTGACCCTCCATATTCGATTGTCCAGCGAGCACAAACACCTGAATTGGCGGCTTCGCTTCGATTAACTCTGCAGAAAAAAAGCTCAGTAGTAAGCACGCTGTTGTAATAACACGTTTCATAGCCAGAAAACACCAATACTCGAGAATCTAATATTTGAATACATACATAGTAGCAAACAAAGCGGCCGCTCACCGATACTAGGCTGTCAGTGATAGTGCAGTTGAAATACCGGCATACCATTGTTTGCCATCAGCAGCCGCCTATCGATTCATCGCCGCTTCAGCATCCATGAAGTACTTAAAGCCACTGAGAAACCCAGGATAGGACAGTCTAACATTAGCGAGTGTGCCACGGAGAGGTGAGGGGTTTGGCGCCGTTTAGTTCGGCGTAGCCGGCTCCGGTTGTGCCTAGGGGGTTTGGGCCGCGGTAACGAGGATCCACCGGATCAGATGCTGGTTGCCAGCGCACGTCACTAGAAAGTCGAATCTTGCATGACTTGCTCATGTTGTCCAACGAACCGTGTAACAAGGACATCGAGAATATAATCACGTCGCCAGGCATAAAATCCGCTGTCAATAACCGCGTTCCTCTGTCTCGTGCCAACTCCTCGGGATGTTGCATAACCTGCACAAGCGGCGTGTCGTTCGAAGCGTAGTCCACGGCATACGCGGCATCAAGCAAATCGTCAAACCGCTGCGAACCTTCAACTACAACCAACGGCCCACGTCTAACAGGAATCTCACCAAGGGCGGTCCAAACCGTGACAATTCGGTCACTTCCACGCGCGAAAAATGGCTTGTCATAATGCAGGTGCGTGGACAGCCCAGGGACACCTGGCCTTAAAAACAAGTAATCATGTGACTGTGAGTGCTCACCAAAGAATGCATCCATCACACCTTGAATCTCTTCGCCGTGAGTCACATTCCTCAACGCGCTCCCTTCACTCACCGATTGCCAGAACACTCCAAGATCTTCAACTGTCTCTTGGCGATGACTTTGTCCTGTATATACGCCAGTTGCATCTGGCGTTTCTACTTCACCAACTTCATGCAAACGCTCAAACACCTCAGTTCTTGCTTGCTCCACGTGTTTCGCAGAAATGACACTTCTCAAGAACAAGTATCCATGCTCTCGCATCTCCCTTGAAAAGTCTAACTCGTTTAATTGGGATATATCGTGCTCGCGTAAATCCCCTAATACGTCCTCGCTTATCGTCCGCCCCTGCATTACGCAGCTTTGTCGATCAAACTTCACAACTCTTACCCTTTACACTCAAACACGGACACTACAAACTAGGCCTAACTCAAAAACACCACCAACTGCTTTTCTTCGCTCCACAACATGGCACAACCTTACGACTACCGCAACGCAATTCGCCATCTCAGGAAACATGATGAACGAATGGGTGAGGTTATCTCAGCAGTTGGCCTGTGCAAGTTAAGAATTGATTCAAACGCCTTTCGAATGCTTTCACGTTCTATCGTTGGTCAACAACTCTCCACTAAAGCAGCAGCTACCATCTGGGGAAGATTTCAGGAACTCGTTGGTGACAAACGCGTACCTGTCTCCCGAGTGCAAAAATTAAACCACAAGCAACTTCGAGGCGTTGGACTATCCGATTCCAAGGCAAGCTACATAGCATTACTTGCCAAGAATATCGCTTCCAAACAACTCAAGCTTCGGACACTAAAGGATGCCTCCGACGATCATGTGATTCACACCCTTACTGAACAAAAAGGCATTGGTGTATGGACGGCTCACATGTTCCTAATGTTTTCACTTGGGCGTCCAGACGTCCTACCGACTGGCGACCTCGGTATTGCAAACGGTATTCAATCAATTTACGGACTAAAACAACGCCCCACTCCGGAGCAAATGCGTAAAATTGCGAAAAACTGGCACCCATTCGCGTCCGTCGCAAGTTGGTATTGCTGGCAGTGGTTGGACCTCGCAAACTAACCAAACAGTTTGATTACTTTAACGGCAACAACTCAATCTTTCGAAACTCCACTGGATGGCTTTCCGATTGAAGCGAAATGTAACCACTACTCAAGCTCAAGTCGTCACCCTTTATCAACTTTTTGGCATCGCCGTCACGAGGGTCAAGCTGGGGCTTGTCGTACTGCAATACGACATCTCCATCGAGAATATGTTTAATCACTTCCCCGCCTCGTACTTCCACTTCGACAGTGACCCATTGGTCGCCGCGATATGTTTTGGACGTGGAACTGATACAATGAGCCAACTTCAGCTCATCTGACATTACTACATTGGTTCCAGGCGTACAAAGATTTGCAGTGGTTCTGTCTCCGTCTTTTCTGCCACCAAGCAACTGAACTTCTATCGATACGGGAAAATCCTGATCCTTGCCCATCGATTTCGGATCCTGACAGTGCAGCATGATGCCGCTGTTTCGATACGCCCAACCAGGACCACCAGGCACCTGTGAGCCGATGAAACGATATTCCATGCGAAATCGATAGTGAGAATACGGAGACTTATAAAAGATGTGACCAAAGCGATTATCGAAGTTCTCATACGACTCGTAACCCACCTGCAAAGCACCATCTTTTACACGGAATGTATTTGCATGGTTAACTCCAAGGTCAAATCCACGAATCTTGGGAGTCCAGCCGGTTAAGTCCTTGCCGTTAAACAACGATATCCATTTTTGTTTCTCTCCGGTCACGGACACAATTGGCATACAAAGTAAAACTGCCACAACAACAAACAACCGCTTCATTTTTCTCACCTATCATGGATCCCGCTAAACGTGAGCACTTAAACTGAGCTCTAAACACATCTTACAGCAATTCCGAGATGGGCGCACCATGTGGAAGAATCGGAATCGGTCGACCAAAGAAATCGTTAAAAGAGGTTTCTAAGTCGATGCCTAAATGGCGGTACACCGTTGCTAGCAAATCTTGAGGAGTCGTCGGACGTTGTGTTGGATGTTCGCCGTTGCGATTCGTCGCGCCTATCACCTGCCCCATTTTCAAACCACCCCCAGACACGAGCGCCGAATAAGCCTGAGGCCAATGATCTCTACCATAGGAATTGTCAGGCGGTCCGTATCTCATTTTTGGGGTCCTGCCGAATTCTCCTACCACCACGACCATTACTTGATCATCCAGTCCCTCATCAAAGATATCTTCGATTAATGCTGTCAAGCAGCGATCCATGTAGGGCAAACGCGTTTTCATATATTTTGCAAAGTGGCCAGGACGCGTTGCGTTACCAGGATGATCGTCCCAGTTGGTAAACTCCGGACCGTTTTTGGGTGTATTGAAATAGACGTTAATTGCAGGCACACCGGCTTTTGCTAGACGAAGCGCAAGCAAGCAGGACTGCCCCCATGTATCAAGACCATACTTTTTGCGACGGTCATCTCCTTCTGCCGAGATATCGAATGCCCTGACTGCTTCGGCGCTGGTCAGCATTTGGAATGCCGCGTCTCGAAACTCATCCACACCACTAAGCTGTCCCTCAGTTTCAATAGACTTTTTCAGTTTATCTAATTGCTTCAGCAACACGCGACGATTCGCCAATTGAGACGCTTCATTTCCAGCAGCCAGCCTTAACAACGGTTGTCTATAACCGTCCGCCGAAGGGTCACTCACTTCAAATGCACCATGATGCACCCCGAGATACGTAGGGCGTGTCATGTAGGGTT
>JAKUOW010000142.1 GCA_022451045.1 Pirellulales bacterium
GGGTTTTCCTTTTTGGTGGAGCGGATACTTCGTTGATGTATGGATCTCACGAGACGTCTCTACGTGAAACTGACGAGATAAATGGTGTTCGTGATGTTTTGGTGAATGTATCCGATAAATATCAGCAAGCGATTACATCACTTTCTACCACGGTCGGTCTCGGCCTGAATGCGAAGGACTATGAATTTCGGATCGGCTACGAATTCAATGTTTGGTACAACCTGGCCGATCGGCTGGTGTTTCTAGACGACACGCATGAAGCAATTTTCTCGCATTCAAATCATGATGTTGTCCTTGATGGATTCTTTGCCAGAATGTCAGTCAAGTTCTAACCAGTTTTCAGAGAATAGTTCTGTACTATCCTGAAATCCGGGTTTGATTGGCATCATTTCAGGCGACCTTAACTCGTCAATCGCATCACTGACAGCATTTGTATGGTAGTCGTTGCTTTGTTCAGGGAAGCTTGAAAATGGTTCGTTGAATGAGGCATTGAACACTCCGTCCGCCGTTACAGAGGATTTATTCTCGATCGAATTCGTGTGAATTGAGCCCCCTTCTCCTTCAGCATCCGCACCATCATTAATGGTGTTTATAACCAATAATGCGTCGTGTGGTGCAAGCTCTCCATCTCCACTGGTATCTAGGAATATCGAAGGATCGCCCTTCGCGTTCAGTCCATTAAACGTAAGCGGCAAATTCGCTTCGGATAGTTCGTTCAGCTTGTTAATAATGAGCAACACGTCAAGTGGTGAGATATGACCGTCATCATTCACATCATGTGGGTTCAATTCGTTTTGTACTACTAGGTAGTCATCCCAGGAGTGTGGATGGTCTTCTTCGTCAGAGACCACAAAGTTACCTGCAAGGACGTCGTACGGCAATATGTTTTCATTCCGTACTGTATCGTCCTCAACCATATCCTGTGCGATATTTTCAAGCCAGTGTTTTGTGATTTCGAATGTAGACTCCTTAACAGCCCTCAGATTTGAAAGTTTTGGTCTGTCATCACTACCATCACGGCGATCCAAATCAGGATCTTCAGCATTGTCGTCGTCTAGTGTATTAGCTCCGCCACCTCCAAATAATATGTCAGCGCCTGAATCACCGTTTATCTGGTCATTCATGTTTTGACCATAAATGATGTCGTTACCGTCGCCACCATTTATTACATCGTTTGCAATACCTTCGATAAGGCTTCGATCGTTTGTCGCAATCGCTTCTTCGTTAAACGTGTAATGACCGATGGTTTCGAAATTCTCACGCTGCATAAATTTAGATTCGAGTTTCTGTTCCATGTGATAGTCATAGAAGCTACCGTCTGGGTTGCCAGTCGTGATCATATTTGCCACACCACCACTAATCATATAGTCAGTGTATATCGAGGCACTGTCACCAAGCAGTACGTCATTACCGTTATTTCCGTGGATCAAATCATTACCGGCGATAAGTACTGATGAGGCCATCTCATTGGAGCGACGGCCATAGAACGGATGATCATAATGGCTTTCTAGGATGCGATAGTCTTGGAAGTGTTTGGTAGCACGTAAGTATTGTTCAATATCAGTAAACAACTCTTCCATAAATCGCGTTAAGGCAAATTGATATGCATCATAACCATCAATGCATTCGAGCTTTTCGGCTACGCTAGTACTTTGCTCAATACACGCATTAACAGATTCAACGGAATCCTCTGAAGTTATTGCAGTGATGATGCGGTCAAAGGTGCCACTGTAAATCACTGGTAATACATGAATGCTGAAATCACCAAAGATCGTGTCGTCACCATCGTTGCCAGAGAGGATGTCATTGCCGATCAACATTGGATATTCGGCTGGTAGCGGAATACTTTCTAATTGGGATGCAGTGAGTGGCTGTTTCTTAAGAGCGGTACGTGTTTTATGCGCGATCCAGGCAACTTCATTAGCCACAATTTTGTTATGAGTTGCTTCTATTGCTTCATCATTGTTTGACGGAATGTCCACGGCCGAATGAATGTATCGTAAACCTTCAACTGTTGGAAGTATTATTACTCCATGATCACCCGTAACTAAATCGGCGTCGTGTCCACCATCAATCGCGTCATTACCAATCGAAAGCGTGTAAATAGGGTCGGATTCAAAGTTTGTGAGCGGATTTGTAGCTTTGGCGAGGATATCACGTAGAGTGCTGTCATGACCAGCGAAGACAAGAGCTTCCAGATCAGAGATGATTGTTTTCAGGTCACCTAGATAGCTAACGGCATCTAATAAAGCTGTTTGATATCTATATGAATTGGCAGGAATTCCTTGTTCGATTCCAGTGAGAATGTGGGCATTGTCACCAACAATGGTATCGCTTTGGCTGGCATCACTTACCACTATTTCGACAATGGAGCCATCAGAGATCTGACCATCGCCCGCAATAGTATCGTTACCGACGGTAATCGATTTGGTAGTGTACGCTTGCTCCCAGTGTTGTAGCTGTGATCGGTCCGCCGCAAGGCTGCTAAGGCTGTGCTGAAGCAGTTGTATTTCCGTTCTTGTACTGTCTGCCAATTGATCAACCTCATGCATACCTGTTAACAAGCCGGTATACAGCGTGGCTGTGTCACCAAATATCCAGTCCTGTCCATCACCTCCGGCGATAAGGTCATCACCAGCAAGTACATGTTCGTTGCCTACAATGCGTGGGGTGATACTGGCGTATGGCACGAGTATGGTTGATGGTCCTGTAGTTATATATCGATCCCGAAGTATACCGTTTTGTAGTTGCTCAGTAGCTTCCGTGAATTCGTGAGATACGATGTTTCCAAATGTTCGTGCGAACAAGTAAGGATCATTTAGTGATAATTCTTCGGGAACAACCGAGGAAGCTGGCAGGATAAATGAACCGTCATGAGTGATAGAAAGTGAATTCTGACTTTCAGTTGCATCTAACCAGAATGGGGTCGTCGTGCGGTAGAAATTGTCAAGATAAGATAGACCGAGTGTTGTTGCAGTATATGTCGAGTGTAAGTTGGCATCGATCGCATCACTTGGTACAGCATTATCCGAGAATAACTGCATACCAGTGAATAGTTGAGGCAACTCCATTGCGGTGGCACTAGTGAAGTGTGCGTTGTCACCGAGGATTAAATCATTGCCACCATCACCCTCTATCGTGTCATTTCCACGTTGACCAACTAATAAGTCATCTCCACCACCGCCAGCTATTACATCGTCGTGTGGGTTGTATGCATCAACCAGCACTGCATACGTCTGCCAGTTTGAATTAGTTGTGACCCTTTCGGATAGAGAATCATAACGTCCTAAAGTTACAACCCAATCCGCAGCGAGAATGCGGTCAATATCTTCACTTGTAATACCATCTTGCATGTCGCTCATCTCGATCATTCGCGTTACAGAACCATAGTTCTGTAAGACAACATCCCGATGCCACATGTTATTCTCATTTAGCCGTGGCTCTTGCGTCGTTACGTAATCACGCAGGATTTCACCATTGTCACCAAGAACCGTATCATGTCCTTCATCACCCTCAATGGTGTCATCTCCGAGTTGCCCAAGTAATTCATCGTCGCCCTGGCCACCAAACACGGTGTCATCGCCACGTTGTGCATGTACAATATCGTGGCCTTCGTCACCATGAATCGTATCGTTACCATGCATAGCTTTTGATTGGTCGTCGACCAGCATGAATTCGACATCATCATAACGGTGTACAGACCGAACAACATCATCAAGTTGCACGAAGTCATAAGGATCTGGATAGCGAACCCAGAGATCTCTTTCCTCTGGTGAGATTCTAAATTCTCTTAGCAGCCGTCCATTGTCACCGAGGATTACATCGGAATTGTCACCACCATGAATAACGTCATCACCATCGTGGCCGCCAATAACGTTGTGGCCACCAGCAATGTCGTCATCACCGGCATCACCAAAGATCGTATCCTGGCCTTGCTGCCCGATAATAAAGTCGTCACCAGCATTTCCATGGATCTCATCGTCACCACCATCAAACTTATTCTCGACGTAGATGGCTAGGTAGGTTTGGTTTGCGGGCAGAGATGTATCGTACAAGCCATGGTCACCCAACAGAATGTCATGATGATCACCACCGTGAATTTCATCATTCGCTGTTCCACCAATCACAACGTCGTATTCGCTTCCAGAGCGAATGATGTCATCCGATCCATGGTTTGGAGCGATGGTGATGAGTCTATCTACGGTGCTTGAATTGTCATCATTGACCGTTGTTAGAAGCCGACCGTTATCACCGAGAACATAGTCGTCGTCGCTACCTGTTGTGATGGTATCCTTTTCGGCTCCACCGATGACGACATCAATATCTGATCCGGTTGTAATAACGTCATCACCACCTATATCTGTTGCAGGTTGCGATTGTCCTGACTCTGTTAGGTCAGTGGTAACTGACAGTAGAACTCCGGTGTTATCGAAGACTGCGAAGGCACTGTCTCCCGTTACGATATCTTTGTCGGAATCAGAGGCCAGATTGCTTTGGGTTTCGATGAGATCATTGTCAGTGCCACCGAACACGATGTCGTTTCCATTTCCGGTGTATATCATATCTCGGCCACCGATAGCCGGATCCCAACTCGTAGCGGTTGAGATATGTCCATCCTCGATGAAGATTACTTCGCCATTATCACCCAGAACGATGTCACGATCAGACTCGTCGAGTGAGTACGTGGTAATCGTGTCATCCGCAGAGCCACCGAGGATGATATCAGTACCTTCATCCGTGTTGATCACATCGTCGCCGCCAATTGATGGTGCAATCGTATGGATAGACCGGAGTATGCCAATGTGGGAGTCATCATTTAAGTTATCCAAATCACTATTAAATGTGGCTACACCGCTGTCACCAAGGACAATGTCATTGCCCTGTTCAGTGTTTACAACGTCGCCGCTCATTCCTCCAAGCACGACGTCCGGGCCTCCACCAGTATCAATTATATCGGGGCCGCCAATAGCAGCATCGACCGACTCGATATAGTCGATTCTTCCAGCATGATCGAATTGTACAAATCCGCTATCGCCAAGAACGATGTCGCGTGACACATCAAGAATTAGATCAGTACCTGCATTGATTACATCATTAGTTGCACCACCAACTACAAGATCTGCCCCACGTCCCGTTGAAATCCAGTCCGGACCGCCGATTTCTGTATCGGTACTCGTGGCAGTCCAAATGCTTGCGTCGTTTTCGAAGACTAATTGGCCATTGTCACCGAGAACGAAATCATCATCCTGCGAAGCATTGTCGAAATTGTGAGCGACGATCCAATCACTTGCCATTCCACCAATGACGATATCATTACCATCGTCCGTGAAAACCAAGTCCGGTGACCCTAATGCTGGTGCTGTTGTTTGGACATTATTAACGATCGAGAATGCTGTGTTAGATGAGTCGATCGAGTGGAATAATACTGAACCGTTGTCACCAATTACAAGGTCATCACCAGTGTCAAGTCCATCGAAAATGTTGTTCTGATCAAGCGTGAAGCTCTGGGTGCTATCTGCTTCACTGTCGTCATCAGCATATGTGGTTAGAGTGATGGTTGCTGTTGCGAGATCAAATCGAATCTTATCGGAGGTCGCTGCATTGCTAACAATCTCATTGTCGACATTAACATTGACCTGATCGGTACCAAAGCCGCCTAGAACAATGTCGTCACCATCACCGACGAGGATGTGGTCATCGCCACCGATTGAAGTTGAAGTTGTTTCGATCTGTTCGATGTTTTCCAGTTCATCGAATAATGCGTAACCATTGTCACCTGCGACGATATCTCGTGATCCGTCATCGTTATCGTTGTCGCTATATGTGACGATGTAATCCGATCCAATGCCGCCAAATACAATGTCCGCGTCAAAAGCTGTTTCAATCTGATCAGCATCACCAATCGAGTCGGTCAGCGTTCGAATATCACGCAGTATATAGGTGAGGCTGTCGAATGTGGCTTCGCCACTATCGCCTAGAACGACGTCTCGATCTCGCGTGTCTGCAGGTATTCCACTAGTGTTAATTGTGTCTGAGCCGTAGCCGCCGAATACTACATCACTTCCACCACCGGTAGAAATGGTGTCATTACCCCCGATTGATGTGGCGATACTTGAGGCGTATTCGATGTTGCCATGATTATCCAAATCAATGAAGCCGTTATCACCGAGAACAAGATCACGTGAGTCATCGTGGAACGACAGGTTGTCTTGATTGGCATCACCAGCATTAATATCATCATTGCCCTGTCCACCAATGACGATATCAGGACCTCGGCCGCTAAAGATAATATCATCGCCACCAATTTCAGGCGATTGACTGCTGATCCATGTTGGAATCTCTACGCTATTCTCACTGCCACCGGATAAGAATGTGGCGGCACCATTATCACCCAATATGACGTCTTGATCTTTATTGTCCGAGTCCACATTGTTAGCCCGGATCCAGTCATCAGCGGAACCACCAAATACGATATCTGCGCCGTTGTCTGTGTAGATCCAGTCGTTATCTCCATGTTCCACAGCGATGGTTTCAATGCGACGAACTTGTTGATAACCAGGGTGGAAGACAATCTTGGCATTGTCACCGGTAACGACATCATTACCAGAATCATTGCTCGAAATGGTTGTCGGTTCCTCTGAACCATCGTTGTAAATATTGATGTAATCAGAGTCAGCACCGCCAATTACGATGTCGCTACCTTGACCGACCATGATGACATCAACACCACCAATGCTTGGGCTCGTGGAAATAGCATTCGTAATAATTTCGTCGGCATCAAACAGTACTTCACCGCTGTCGCCTAAAACGATGTCTCTTTTGTCATCGTCGTTATTTTCATCAAATGCCCAGATGATGTCGTTTGCTGTTCCACCCAAAATAATGTCACTATCAAATGCTGTGTAAATTACATCATCTGATCCAACGGCATCATCAATCGTTCGAATCTCACGTACGGTTGTCCAAGGGCTGGAGGCATTTGTTTCATCTTCGTGTGTTTCAAATACCGCATGACCATTATCACCGATCACCACATCTCGATCTCTAAGAGCGGTAGTACCGTTTGTTCGAATAACGTCTTTACCAAACCCTCCAAAGGCGATATCTGATCCGCCACCGGTGTGAATAGTGTCATCTCCTCCTGTGGAGGTCGCGATGCTAATGATTTCAGCAGGTAAACCGTGAGCGTCTAGTATGAGATCGGCATCATCACCAATGACGATATCACGTGATTCGTCTCCGTTTTGGCCAGCTATTCCAGCATGTACAAAGTCGTCGTTATGCCCAGCGACTACAATATCCGGGCCTCTTCCAGTGGTAATAATGTCCGTTGAACCATACGTGAAGTCGAGTGATGTAATACGCCTCGCGATTTCTGTGGTCTTGTCTTCACTGGCGTCAAAGATAGCAATTCCGTTATCGCCAAATACAAAATCTGTGTCAGGATTGTCATCACTAGTATCATGTGCGATTACTAAGTCAGCGCCGGAACCGCCAACGACAATGTCATCACCGCCGTCAGTGTAAATTAAGTCGGTGGTACCTGTTTCGGGAGCGATTGTTGTAATTGTGTGAATTACTTCAGATTCAGCTATGAATTCCACGCCTTTATGGAAATGGATCACACCGTTATCTCCAAGGACGATGTCGGCGCCGCTATCGTCACCAAGCAAATATGGCGAATTTGCGGATAGATCAATTTCGCTTGTGAATGACTCAGCGTTTACTCCTGTCGTTACGACTGTAAGTGTGGTCAGGTCATCCGAAATACTTAGCTCTATTGAAGCTGCCTCTAACAAGTTCGCCAGGAGATCCTCTGGAATATCTGTATTTATTAGATCGACGCCTGGCCCGCCAATTACGATGTCATTACCATCACCAACCAGTATTTGGTCGTTGCCGCCAATTGCTGGGGATGTTGAGGTGAACGACTCTATGACTTCTCCGGTACTAAAGGTCGCGTATCCATTGTCGCCCAATACAATGTCTCGCTTGCCATCGTCTAAGGTTGGATTTGCAGCGGTGATATAGTCTGATCCGAATCCACCTAGAACAATATCAGCACCACCATCTGTCAGGATGAAGTCATTTCCGCCAATGTGATCGCTGGTTGTACTGAATTCACTTACTACATCCAACGACTGGCCTTCAACATATGCATGGAAATGCACATAACCGTTATCACCAATCACAATATCACGTGATTGGTCTCGCTGAATTGCTATGTCGTTTGTGATGATGTTAAGTAGTTGGCTTGTTTCAGGCATGTAGTTGACGTAATCAGCACCTGCACCACCAAGAACAATATCCTGCCCCTTGCCAACAAAGATGTAATCATCAGCACCGATCGAATCAGCTAGTGTTGTGATAGCGGTTACGACGAAGACGTAGTCATTTGCTTCATCTAACTGAGGAACTGAAACGTCAAATTCTGCCTTACCATTGTCACCGATCACAATATCGCGGCTTGCATCGTCTGGATGTTCCCCGCTGGAGTGGGTCAGTATCTCATCTGATCCGCTACCACCGATGACGATATCAGAACCATTTCCACTCCAGATGATATCGCTGCCACCGAGGTTATATGCGGTGGAGAAAATCGACTGGAGTCTTGATTCGCCTGACGCGACATCAAACACAGCGGTACCATTGTCACCAAGGATCACGTCTCTGTAGGTGTCAATTCGGCCAACGGTTACAGAATTGTTTTCACCTGAAATAGTATTGATATAATCTCTCTCCGAACCGCCAAGAATCACATCTGGGCCATTGCCGGCGTCGATTGTATCGGTACCACCTAGTTCTGGTGCTTGCGTTGATATCTCGGTAATTAAACCGGTGTCAGTAAATAATGCGTATCCATCATCCCCGATGATGTAGTCAGCTGATGAATCCGGGGCATTAGGATCATCAGCATCAATTGTGTCATTGGATGCACCACCAATGACGTAGTCGGACCCTTGACCAGCCACGATGATATCGTCACCACCAAAAGCAAAATCAGTTGTTCGAGCTTCAACGAGAACGTCTTCGACGAATCGAACTAATCCATTGTCACCGATAATGATGTCACTTTCCGAGCCATTACCTCCAGTGATTTGATCGTTGTGACTACCACCAAGGATAATGTTTCTGCCGTCACCGGCTGTGATAGTATCGCTACCGCCGACTTCTGGAGCGATTGTATATGCGAGCTTCGGATACACGGTGCCGTCGGATAGTCGGGTGAATTCAACGATGGCATTGTCACCTGACAGAATGTCATTGGCATCATCGCCGTCCGACTCGATCACGTCCCGGCCGGCACCACCGATGATTGCGTTTGCTCCTGCACCTGCCAGAAGTGTGTCATCACTACCGACTAATGGGCTGCTTGATCTGACGTCAATTAACTGACTTGCCATATACAGCGCTGAGCCATTGTCCCCGATGATCACGTCATTTGCTGCGGAATCAGAGCTGGCGTCAATCGTATCCATGCCATAGCCACCAAACGCGATGTCCAGACCGTCTTGCGCTGTTATCGTGTCTGGGCCACCAATGGCATCGTCAACCGTTGTTACATAGCTAATATTGTGGTGACTCGAGTCATTTACATCTCCAGGTCCGCCATGTCCGAATACCATCACAGCATGTTCTTCAAGTCCAACAAGATCCCTGTATTCCAATTGGTAACGATTAAGTTCATTGCCGTCGCCGAAGAACAGTGTGCGTCCACGATCACCAAGTACGAGATCATCTTTGGTGCCCGTACTAATCGTATCGGCGCCCTGACCTCCGAACACAATCAGTGGTCGTTCCGTTGTTGAGGCATCAATCGTGTCATTGTCATAGAAGGATATCTGAGGCACTTGCCAACGGCTAATCTGATGATCGACGGTGACCTTGACCGTTACGTCACTTAATCGCCATGATCCGCCCCGATGATAGCTGTTCAACGTAGATCTGCTTAAAGTCTGATTCTGCAACTCAATCTCAAAGTTGTTTTCATCGACAATGGTAATTTCAAATGTGTTGTTATCGAATCATGCCTCAAGTGAGATATCGCCGTTAATACCAATTAGCGTTACTTGGTCATCTGCCCTTAGACCATGTGTATCACTTGAAATCCGAATCGTCTGATTCGCATTGTCAGGTGCGAGGG
>JAKUOW010000143.1 GCA_022451045.1 Pirellulales bacterium
CTCCGGCGCGTCAACTTCTGGTGGGCTAACCCCCTTTGAATAAGTTGGTTTTGACTTGGTATTCGTTTGCTTTCCAGTGGTAGCCATGTGCGTTCCTCCCTGAACGACTTTGTATGACAGGTTCACTTCATGTGACCTGTAAATTTACAATTAGGTGTTTTGTTTTGCATTCCCAGGCAAGGAGTCAGAAAACTGAAATCCTTCCCGAATTTCCTTCACGAACTTGTGCGCCAGCCATTGCGCTGAGGCGAGTTGATGGTCATCCGGGATCCGTTGTCCTGTGGAAAGGACGCTGAGTGGTGTATCCAACCGAACGAGCTCACTGATGATGTGTCCCCACGCATTTGCCTCGTCGCAGTGTGTCAGCAATATGCTCTTAGGCTGGTGGTCACATTGCAGTTGCAAAAACTCGTTTGTGATTCGCGGATGCCGTGTTACGTCCAACACGGTGTGAAGCGCAACATCAAGATGGCCGGCAAGTTTAGTGAACTCACGCATCCGCACTTTGCCCTGCTTCAGGTTGACACCGAAGTCAGTCAGCACCATCGTCCCACGACGCAACGAATTCGCCCAGCTTTCAGCTTCAAATACGTCGAATGACTGGATAAATGGAATACCTGCCGACGTGCAGTTGTTTTTCAGCATGCTCGACTTTTCATCAGTGCAAAAACTCCAAACCGCCACCGGGAGATGTTGTCTCAAATGCCATTGCACGGCCAATTTGGCAATCATCGTTGACACGCCGCTAGCTGTCAGGCCGCTAAACACCAGCCAATGGGTATCCGCAGCTGGCTCCGGAGCAATGGATGCTATCCGTATATTTGACGAGAGAACATGCGCCAATCTGGCAATCAGCTCCGCTCTTAAGTCTGCTCGTACAAGATCATCCGACGCTGTATATGAGTCAAGCTGGCTGATTAAATCTGTGGTTGTAGAGGGATTTACACCAAGCGACACCATGACACCGTGAAGTTCACTTTGTAGTGTTTTGATTTGGTCACGCCGGCGTTTGCGACTGAGATCCTGCTGAAATAGCTCATCAATGAGTGAGTGGCTGTCGAGTATGGCACCATGCGGATCTGAGACGATAAATCCATCCGTCTCGGTATGTTGTTGTAGCGTGGCAGCGACCTCAACCTTGCCATCAAATTCGTTTCTTGTCGAGCTCAGGATGAGCGCATCAGGCCCCAACTCCTGGCGGATTATCTCCAGTACTTTTTGAAGCGTATCTGCTTTGTAGGTTTTGGTTGACATGCTTTATCTAAGCAACACGTGGTTTCATGATTTCAGGTCTATTCTGCTCAACATGACGATTATGGTTAACCGATTCAGTCACTGAGACCAAACTGCTTTGTCCCAGTACTGGTGTTTGCACATCCACATGGGTATCTGTGCTTAATTCTTCATGACTGATAATGTGAATCGTCGGGTAAAACCGGTCAGCCCAACCGCGAACACTCGGACGTGCTAACGGATGCACTAACAAAACAGGTTCTTTTTCAGCCAGTCGCGAGGACTTGTGAACCCCCGCAAGCTGATCAAAAAGGCTTTGCATTTTGTGTGCACTGATACTGCTCACAACACTTTGTTCTTCCCAACTGCTCGATGCGACGATTTCTGACTCCAGATCCGGATTGAGTAGATAAGCAGAGACTCGCTGTTGATTATCGCGTATCGCATGCGTGATATGACGTGCCATTCTGCTACGAACGCGTCGGACGAGTGATGGGATCTGCTGGTTATCCAATGCAGCATTTCCAAGTTCTTCGAGAATCAATCCGAGTGGACGAATCGAAATACCTTCACGCAGTAAAGACTGCAGTACTTGCTGCACCTGACCAATCCGTAACAGGCTCGGTGTGACTTCCTGAACGAGTGTTGGATGTTCTCTGGAAAGATCATCCATTAGGTATTGCGTAGCATCTCTGCTAAGTAGCTCAGCAGCATGTTGCCTGATGATTTGTTCGAGGTGCTGAGTGAGTACAGCACTCGCGGCAATCCCGCCTAGCCCTAACTGCTGAATGTCCTGTTTGAACTCGGTACGCACCCATCGAGCGGGAGCAGATGCCAGGCTATGGACAGCGGCTTCCGATTGAATGTTAGACGACTTTAGTTGTTTGTCCGGATCGATGACTAGTAAATGTTGCGGTGCAAGTTGACCGGATGCTATGACATTATTGTGCACGAGAACTCGATATTCATTGCGTTCGCATTGCATGTTGTCCCGTACATGCACTTTTGGAAAAATCAGCCCCATCGACTTAGTGAGTTGTTCTCTCAGTGCATCGACTTTCTCGAGGAAGTCACCACCTTTGTTCCGATCAACAAGCCGCAAAAGTCCGATTCCAAACTCGACACTTAGTGCGTGGCTTGTCAGGTGTTTGTTATGGCGTTTGGGGGTCCGTTGCTGGCTGTTAATTCGGCCGTGAGGTTCTTCGCCGTTCCTCTGTCCTTGACGAGCAATAAACAGGCAGCTGCCTGCAACTGCCAATAATGGAATGGCCGGTAAACGTGTAAAGACAAGCAAAGTAAGAAACACTGCTGTTATGACCAGCACTTGAGGACGTTTAAATAATTGGTCGAGAACCTGTGAGGGAAGATTCGACTGGCTTGCCGAGCGGGTTACCAGGATGCCGGTTGCCAACGCGATCAGAAGTGCTGGGATCTGGCTAACAAGTCCATCACCGATTGTGAGCTTCGTATACAGTCCGGCTGCTTCAGCTGGGCTCAAGCCAAACTGAAATAGTCCAATTGCCAGACCGCCGAAGATGTTTACCAATGTAATGAGCACACCAGCAATCGCATCGCCACGGACAAATTTACTGGCACCATCCATGGCACCGTAAAAATCTGATTGCAAGTGAGTCAATTCCCGCCGAGTGCGTGCTTCTTCCACATCGATCGTGCCGGCGTTTAATTCCGCATCGACTGCTGCAAGCCGATTAGACATCCCATCCAACGCGAACCGCGCTGCGACTTCGCTGACTCGTGTCGCACCACGAGTAATAACGACAAACTGAATCACAATGAGAATCGTAAATATGACAAGCCCGACGATGACATCGTTACCCGTTACAAATTGTCCGAAACTCTCTATGACTTGCCCGGCAGCAACGGTGCCGTCGGTATGTGCTTTTGTCAGAATTAACCTCGTGGAAGCTACGTTGAGGACCAGTCTGGCAAGGGTAGCCACCAGTAAAATGGCCGGAAACGTACTTAAATCCAGCGGTGACCGTGTGTAGACGGTTGAAAGCAACAGGACAACGGCCAACGTGATATTACATGCCAGCAACACGTCCAGAATAAATGGAGGCAACGGCACCAGCACCACGAGTAAACACGTGATGATGCCGACCGGTAGGACCAATTCTCGCCAGCGTACGTTGGGTTTCATCAAATAATGGAAGACTTAGCTTCGAATACATTGCACCCCCCTGTACAAGTACTCCCCAATACATCTTCTGGGGACGGAGAAAGATACGAGAAATCGCCATTTGAGTCCATAGAGGATAGTCAGATCTAAAATCGACTGCCGAATTCTCTACTCGTAACCATATTTCTCAAAGATGTTGCCCCAGCGTTCCTTGATCCGCTGCTCAAGATCCTGGTCCATGGCATGTTTGTTGACTTTGTAATCTTTTTGCGTCTGTAGATATGTTTCGAGCGATTCCCGGACTTCTTCAAAGTCACCCAGATTCAGATCTGCATAAATACGTTCGATTTGTGCAGACGGCTCCGTGATGAGATCCTCATACCGGACATCGGTAATATTACTGCTATCGATGCTTGCCCGCTGTGACTCAAAGGCGGTATACATCTTCTCTAAATTGCCAAATACGTACTCTTCGAGATACTCGTGCGTCGGTCGTTGAAATGCTTGTGTGTGGTCCATCGCTTTCCAGAGCCGCATCGTGGATGGAAAGAGAGAGTAAGGCGAGCGCGCAATGTGAATAAACTTTGCATCCGGGAATAATTCGCTGAGAATCTTGATGCGACCAAGGTGTGGAGGGGATTTAAGCACCACGGTCCTGCCCTTCCCTTTTAGGCTTACCATTTTGACGAATTTCACTACCGTCTTCTTCCACTTCTCTAATTCCTGAGGATCGATGTCCTTCATGTCCAGGAATTCGTCATGTATCGGCCCGTTGTTTGGAAAGGCCATTCGCAAATACGGGCTACAAGCACCCATATTCATAATGGCAAATTCATCTTCTTGAGGTTTTTGCCATCCAGTTGCCACATTATCCTGCGGGCGTTTGTCGGGAATCAGAAATCCACATCTCCCGACCAACCAGCCCGTGACCATGAATTGATTCGGCAGCATGGTCTGTAACGTGCTTGGATAGGTGATGGCTTTATCGGTAGCCATCAAGTCATGAAGAAACGTTGTACCGCTTCGCCAGTGTCCAACGATAAATACCGGTGGATTCTTGATTTCGTGTTTCCGGATTTTGCTGCCAAAGAAGAGTTGCTGCAACAAGTAGAAGAACGAATTAACGACGGAATACCAGGACACAGCGAACAGGACAAACCACCTGTGCCACTGCACTTTATGAAGATTCGGTAGCACCAGTCGCGCAAGCGTGCCCATTTTCATGCCATGCCAAAAGCGCGGTGCCAAAATAGAGTAACTCAGGTAACTCTCTTTTTTATTTTTCGTGTCGCTCATTGTAAATTCCGAGACGCTTGGTTTGACAGCGTCTTCCTCTCAGCATTGACCGCGGGTTGGCAATTGGCAAGCACCGGTTTCTAAACTAATTCATGCCACTCTTATGCAGTTCTCGGCTTGGGAGAGTTCTCCTTGGCTTCCTGACGTTGTTGTTCCGGTGTCATTCTTAGCTGCCGCTCAAATTCCCACCGCTGCCAGGCATAATCTGTAACAGCAAGTGCAAGCAAGCCGACCGAGATATGTACAAGCAGGGCCACAATGAGATTTCCGATAAAGGTAACGAGTTGTGGTAAGGGTAAAAATCCGGCGGCAAGAATTGAATCAAGCCGTGTGTATGAAACCCACGTGACAGCTAATATGACGACGACAATTTTTAGCATCATCATGCATGAGGCCATCAGACGGTGTGGCGTAATTATGTTGCTCAAATTGTTGGACGGTGATAGGCGATTGAGATCCATTGCCGCCCGGTGTGGTGTCACTTTAAATCCGAACTGACCAATATTCGCAATAACTGCGATCGCCATGATCAGGCCGACAAAGGGTAAACCAATGGTTGCCATACCACGTACAAAACTGTTTACACGTTCGGAAATGCTGGCGATGGAAACCGGGGTGGTGGCCAGATCAGAGAATTGTGACTGTGATAAATCCACCAGTGGTACTGTATCATCTGCTCCCGTCATCCAAATTCCCACAGAGGCCGCCAAAAGTACCAGCGCCGTGACAAGATCGGTACTGCGTGCAATGTGCCCGCGTTTGATCGCGTCCTTTCGATGTCGCTCGGTGGCTGGCGCTTGTTTGTCAGACATAAAGATTTACTGCTTGAATTAGAAAAGGTGGGTGAGCATTGTTTGGATTTCGTTTTGCAAAACAAAACTGATGGAACCGAGTGATAACAAGATTCCGACAAGCACCAAGACGATGTGTAATGGCATGGTTGAGATGAAGTCGCCGAATGCCGGTGCAACTCTGCCGATCCAACCGATCATGATCCAGGAAGCACCAGCACAAATCAGTACCGGTGCAGCTAATCGGATTGATAATGCCAGAATCTGTGAACCGGATTGTACTAGTGTATCGATCCAACCCGCATGTTGCTGAATATGTCCTATTGGAAACCAATGATACGACTGGAGTAGCGTTGCAATAATTTCGCGGTGCAGCCCTGTCAGAAATAACGACGCAATCGCAACGAGAACGACCAGTTGGCCATGAGATGTCAAACCATCTCTTTGTTGAAATACGGACTCGGAGGTACCAGACACTTGTCCAATATAGAGTCCGGCAATCATGAGTGTTTGCATTACCGCATTTACAACAGCTCCAAGTGCACAACCAAGTAGTAATTCGCTCGGTATGATGGTGCTGAGTTTTGAGACTTCGATGGGATTTGCTGAGGACAATAATGTCGGCACAAGTACAAGTGCAAATGCCACGAACAGTGCGATGCGTAAACGGACCCGCTTGCCTCCCATCGGCAAACAGATGACCAATGGTCCATACCTCGCGCACACGAGTGCCAGTGCAGTAAAAACAGAGGTTAGGTTATCTGGAATGTCGGTAAACATCGATCGATGGGTGAGTCGCGGTTAGCCACCAAAGAGACTACTTGGAATTGAGGTGAATACTGTGGACGTATACTCAGTCAAACGTTGCAGAAGCCATGGTAATAAAATGGAAAGAGCGAGAATCATCGCCACTAGCTTGGGAATATGTGAAATGCTGTGATCCTGAATTTGAGTCATTGTCTGAAAAACAGCAACGAGCAAACCCACGACCAGTGCAACGGCCAGTATCGGACCCAGCAGTGTGAGCACTGTGGTAACAGCGTTTTGTCCGACTTCAATTGCATGTTCAGGATTCATATATATTTCAACTCAATACGATGAGTTCGGTTTCCTTGTTAGAAAACTGCAAAGCTGCTGAGCAACATCTCCACAATCAGCTTCCAGCCGTCCACCAATACGAATAAAAGCAATTTGAATGGTAGTGAAACCATTGTGGGTGGCAGCATCATCATGCCCATGGATGTCGTGGTACTGGCTACTACAATGTCGAGTATCAAAAATGGCAAAAAGACATTGAATCCGATCAGAAATGCGGTCTTTAATTCACTTAACACGTATGCAGGCAATAACGCCTGCATTGGTACGTCGTTATATGTTGGTGACTCTGGAATAACAGGATCGTAGGATGATGGCTGTGATTGCTTGATGTAGTCGATAAACATCCATACGTCGTCCGTGTTTTCGGCGCGGTCGATTTGGCCACCCATAAAGGCTATGAGCGGCTGCTTTCCTGTTTCCCATGCCTGCTCCATCGAAATCTGACCGTCGCTATATGGCACCACTGCATTGTGATAAACCGTTTGCCAAGTTGGTGCCATTATTAGAAAGGTCAGAAACAGAGAAACCGCACCGATCACCTGAGTCATTGGCAGTTGCTGTAGCCCCAAGGCTTGTTTCAATAAATTAAGCACTATGGAAATGCGAATGAACGAGGTTGTCATCAATAGCACTGCCGGTGCAACACTTAGCACACTTAGCATGAGCAGCAGCTTTAGCGATGATCCGACATTAGCCGGTGAGGTGAGCTCCTCCGTTAGGCGGCTGGCATCCTGATCGACCTTCGGTACTGAAATGCTTGTGTTTTCCGTGTCCGGCCACAGAGTCGTTGTTTGCTGGCTATTTGCATAGTTTTGAAAAGGCACGAGCATCAGCATAAAGAGCAGCGAACCGCTTATCATCCACTTCACGACACCATGCACTGCCCTTTGGCCTGATGGCAATGTTGACGTGAGTTCAAGATTCAATGATGTGCTGGACATTCGTGCAATGAAGCTAGAAGTTACTTACCTAGGATGATCGGGTTTGAGAAATCACGGGAAATCCACTTAGGATTTCATGAAACGACTCTGTTTGTTTCTTTGAAATCTTCTCCGGCTTATTTGCCATCTGTTTCAACTGCTCGACAATATTGCCGATTTGCTCTTCTCCATGTATTTCGCTTAGACATTGCATGCTACTTCCAGTTGTTCCGATGACCAGTAGTCGATCACCAAACGTGATCAGGTGGATTTGGTGTTCGCGATCGAGGTTTTGGCTGGCTAGTACAGTAAACAGTGACGGGTCACCGTCTTTGCCTCCTTGGTTCTTTCTAAACAGCCAGGCCACAAAGAAAAATGTTGCAAGGACAATTGCAAGTGCACCGATCGTTCTGATCGCTGACGAGTCAATGGGACTGTTGAGGTCATCAACCTCGCCAACGATGGCTGTTCTTGGCTTTAAGCGAAGCGATGGTGAAGGGGAAATAGTTGTTGCATCCCCAGATTGTTTTTGAATCTCGTAACTGGCGGCTTGGACCTTTCCCGTTGCCGCGCTAAACCCTGTGTTTTCATTTGCCTGTGACTGTACGTCATTTAGCCGAGCCTCAATGGGCGAGAAATCTTCATAGTCAAATTGGAACTCTCTTGGTGCTGACTCAATTGTTGTCTGCGCTAGGCATGATGCAGTCATCAGGCTGGCAATGACCGTTGCATACAGGAATTTTAATTGGAGTATGTTCATGCTTAATGGTGTTAGTAAGCGATCATGACGCCTTCGTGTTTGACTTGTGATTTGAGTCTGTTTTGGTATCGCCAGTTTCACCATCGATTCCGGTTATCCGCACGGCGTACCGTCCGTCTTGAACAGAAAGTAAACCGCTGGCAATCACTTCATCGTTGATCATCAACTCAACGGGGCTATCGATTTGTTGCTCAAAGCCAATGATTTGATTTGTCTCGATATTTTCCAGGGCGGTTGGCGAAGCCGACGAGCTACCGATCCTGATAACCACCGCGACCATAGGATGTGGTTCATTGGGTTCAGGTCGGTCAATCGCTATATGGTCCCACGGAAACTGATGGACGGAATCCGTTGCTTGTGAGGGTTGCTCACGCGTGACTTCCAGCCACTGTTTCAGCGCATCGGACATTTGTTCGGAATCTGATGGTTGGTCCGTTGTGTTTTTATCCGGATCGTTTTCCATAACGGTATTGCCGTGAAAGAAACAGTTTGCGCACACCGGTGGTGTAAAAATGGGCGTTACTTTTCGCCAAAAATGGGGATTACCGCAATACCAAAACCGCTTAGGCTGTAGGTTCTGCTATGCCGCATCAGGGCGTAGAACTTGTTGCCGGCACATGTCGATATCACCAAGCCGCACAGGTGATGGGTTTAGAAGTGCGGATTCAACAGCCAAGGATCGTTTTTGTCCAAGTACCTGCAAAACCCTTTGCTGCAGTTGTACCGAGGTACCGAACAATGCGGTTGCAATGGTTGCAATATCGCAGTGTTCGAGAGTTCGTCGTAGTACATCTTCCGGACATTCGACGAGGTCATCAAATGAAGTCAGCTCTGCTGATAAGTCGGCAAGGTCTTCGGCGTCTTTGTTGTCCAGCGTGGAATGCTTGATATTCTGTGCTGTCCTAAGCAAATCAATGCCCGAGTCCATGTTCTCCTGTGGCATGCGATGAGCAAAGGTAGCCTGACCGGCATTACTGATACGGTCTGCTAAATCTAATGATCCTACTTCGTTGCTTCCCAATTGAGTGATGATTGTTGATGCTATCGTATTGAAAACCAGATCATCAGGATTTACGCCCGCGCGTATCGAATCAATGACCAGTTCTCGCATATCAGTTGGTAAGCATGCCCAAATTGGACCGGCATCGTGTTCGTTCAATTCCGACAAAACGACTGCGATTGTAGAGACTTGTTCATTTTGCAGAATCTCGGCAATCGCTGCTGCGGGTAGATTTCCTAGTTGTGTGACTAACTCAAGGTGATGGTCGTCTGTGGCATGTAATTCATCTTGTTGCGTGAGGTTTTCAACAGTGTTGTCAATCGGATCACCATCTATGGCGTCTTGGTTGACCGTTGTATCAACGGGCATTGCTCCGATTGATTCATGACCTTCTTCAGATTCAGGTTCCAGCCGATCATCTACATTGGTTGTGTAGTCGCTAGTTATTCCTGATTCACCTGAGGTGTATGGCACACTATCGGAATGTACCTCTTTTCGTTTGCGTATGCCCGCAAATGTTAATGTCAATGCGGTGATACCTAACAGAACAAACGCGGTGATTGGTTGAAAGTCGAGAGGATCCCATTCGGCGTTTTCAGTAGCTGGATTGGAACGTGCCACGCTTATGGCAGCAACGTTTACTTTGCTGTCAACTGAATCTGCACCAGGTAAATGGGGCTGCAAGTCAGATGTCAGTTGTTGGATATTTGCGATAACTCTGGATTCTATATGTTCGAGTTTGGTGGTTTTCTCTCTGGTAGACATCTGTGTTGTGACCGCCGCTGAGTGTTGCTGCGCCAGCAAGCGATCAAAAAACGTCGACGGGACGCTTATAGATG
>JAKUOW010000144.1 GCA_022451045.1 Pirellulales bacterium
GCGGGCGGCGTACCAATTTATCCCTGTTTGAGTCGCCGTCGCTGCGGAGCATCATTGATCTGCGTGAACTCACCGAACGCGCTCCGATTGATATGTTCCAGGCACTTGAACGAGAAGTTGGTGTGCTTGTTCAACGCACCCAACGCGGTGCTGCGGCGCCGTTTGTACGTGGCCTTACCGGCCAACAGGTTCTGATTCTGGTCGACGGCATCCGTATGAACAATGCCACATTCCGTCTCGGGCCTAATCAGTACTTCAATACGATCGACCCAGGTATGGTGGACCATATTGAGGTGATTCGAGGTCCTCAAACAGTGCTATATGGAAGTGACGCATTTGGTGGAGTCATCAACGTCGTCACTCGCAGAACAGCAGAAGGGGGTACGCCGGATGGTCCCCTTAAGACTTGGTACAACCGTTACAGCTCTGCAGACAACGGTTTCTACAGTCGCATGAATTGGCAACACTATACCGGTGACACCGGCATTTTTGCTGGTGCAGGATATGCCAATGTGAATTCGCTTGATCGGGGTGGCGACCTTGGTAGACAGCCGTGGACGGACTTTGCTCAATATTCCGGTGATATTCGCATAGATCGCAAGATCGCTGAAAACCAAATGATCACATATTCCTTTCAGCAATTCGTGCAGGAAGATGTAGCTCGCAGTGATCGATTCCCAAACCGTTTAACCGTGTTTGACCCGCAACAAAGAACGATGGCGTACGTTCGTTTGCAAGGTGCCAAGATGGGTACATTTTTCGATACGTACAGTCTTACGTTTAGCTATCAAAGACAACGTGAAGGTTCGACAGATCGACGGTTCTCAAAGAATTACTACGACGTGATGGAGACGGACAACCAATCTTTGGGTATGACACTCGTGATGAATACGAAATTGAGCGAGAAGGATCAGCTCGTATATGGTGCGGACTTGTATTACGACGACGTCGATGCCTTTCGTGATCGATATGAGGTTGGCACGAACTCATATCTTAGCTCACCGACTCCCAAGTACCCGGATGACGGTCTATATCGTCAGACTGGTGCCTTTGTGCAATGGGATCACGAAATAAATGACAGGCTTTCGTCTACTGCAGGTGTCAGATATACGCGTGTCGGTGCCAAGGCAACGCCGGTTATCGATGTGGATGATGACAACGATCCAAATACAGATCCAGTACCTACAAACGTCTACATCGATCCAACGTTTGGTGATTGGACGGCCAGCGCCGGCCTTACATATGAGTTAGATGAAGATACCGTGCTGGTTGGATCATTTTCCGAAGGGTTTCGAGCACCTAATCTCGATGATTTGGCAGCCACCAATGACAACGTGCAGCAGGCTGCTGCAGATACACCGAGCGTGGATTTACAGCCAGAGCGTAATCAAAGTTTTGAGATCGGATTACGGAAGGAAACAGATACGATTCGATGGCAGGCATCCTATTTCTGGATGGATATCGACGACATGATCTTAAGAACACCGGCGGGTGACGACGGTGATAGCATTCTGTTTTCCAGAAGTAACCGTGATGCGAACATTAATGGGTTTGAATTCGCCGGTGAGAAGCGGATTGACGATCACTGGACGATGTACGGAAACTTTGCATACTACCTTGGCGTAGACCGCGAACTGGATATGCCATTGAGCCGAATTCCGCCGACACAGGGTATACTTGGGCTGCGATGGCGAAGCACAGAGAAGTACGAATATCTTGACTTTTATACATGGATGGCAAAACGTCAGGACCGGCTGAATTTTCAAGATATCTCTGACAGTCGTATCCCTGACGGTGGAACTCCGGGATACGCAACCTTCAACCTGCGTTACGGTACAATGCTAAGTGAGACAAGACATCTGACCATTGAGTTGGAGAACATCCTGGATAAGGACTACCGCGTCCACGGCAGCGGTGTTGACGGTGCTGGCTTCTCACTAAACGTCCAGTATGCAGTAGAGTTCTAGAGCACTCCGATGTGCGGCAGATTCACGTTACGAACACCGTTGCACCAGTTAGGTGACGAGTTCCTCTTTCATCCATCAGAGGATTTATCACTACCACCGCGCTTTAATATCGCGCCATCCCAGCTCATTGCGGGTCTTAAATGGGATAGTGGACGCAAGTTCTCTCAATTTCAGTGGGGCTTGATTCCGAGTTGGGCCAAGGAGCCGTCCGTTGGTTACAAGATGATTAATTGTCGCAGTGAGACGATTCGTGAAAAGCCATCGTTTCGTGATGCGTATAAAAAACGTCGGTGCGCGTTATTTTCCGATGGTTACTACGAATGGCAGAAGGTCGATGGCGTAAAACAGCCGATCTTCTTTCATCGTGAAGATAACAAACCTTTTGCGTTTGCCGGTTTGTGGGAACGCTGGCAGCAGGATCCTGAACAACCAGCTATTGAATCGACGACCATTATCACGACCGCATCCAATCACATTACTGAAACGATACATCACCGTATGCCAGTAATACTTTCCAGTGATGATCTGGATGATTGGCTGGATCCGGGTTATCCAGACCTTGATCATTTACATAGCCTGTTAACCCATCCGATCGATGACAATCAAATGACGACCTTTAACTCAACGGCGGTGAGCACGTACGTAAACAACGTACGTAATACCGGATCAGAGTGTATCGAGCCGGTTGCACGACAACAGGATTTGTTCTAGCTGGATTTTATCGCAGCAATCGTGTCAGAGATGGTCAACTCAAGTGGGATGGCTGGACTCCAGCCTGTCGCTTCCATGATTCGTGTCACGTCGGCAATTGGGCTAAATCTTTCACCAGGGTTTTGCACGTTGACGGTTAAGTTGTTTTGATCAATTGTCAGACAACGACATATTTCATCGAATAAGTCACCGCTGCAAAGTGCTTTTCCAGAGCCAACATTGTAGATGGCGCCTGTTTTTCCATGCTCGGCAAGTGCTAGATATGCACGAACAACGTCGCGTACGTCAGATAAGTCGAAATAAGATTGTAGATTGAATACATCTACTTTGCTGTCTTGCTGCAACTTGCGAATCCACTCAGGCAAAATGAGGCAAGGTTGTTGTCCCGGACCAGAATGCTGAAATGCCCGCACGATGACGGCATCCAACCCATCTTCGACAGCATCTGCAATTAGCTGTTCCGCTTGCAGTTTACTCTTGCCGTATCCACACTGGGGGTTGCACGATGCCCGTTCCGAGACCGGCGTTGTATCAAAGACAGGCCCATAGACATAAGAGGAACTGGCAAATACAACTCGGGTATTAGGTAGGCATTCTTTAACCAACGAAATGAGTTGGTGAGTTCCACGGATATTGACTGCTGTTGCCTGTTGATTGGGGTTTGTTTCCCCGCAGTCACTCCGCTTACTCAATGCAGCGAGGTGAAAGATGACATCGGGCTCAAATTGCATCAAGGAGTCGATGAATTGAGTACTTGGGGTTTCTGAAATATCCCAAGCATCACGGTTGATTTCATGCGTGGGATAATCCAGATCTCTTGCAGTTCGACCTAAATGCGACCCTACAAATCCTCTCGCACCTGTGATAGCGACTTTCATAGAGAATGCGTAATCCCAAAGGTGATGCGTAAAATCCTCCGTTACACACCGTCATTTAGTTTTCCAGAAACCCGATCCAAATCAGTGTCGACCATCATTTGCACAAGTTGCTCAAATGTCACTTCAGGTTGCCATCCGAGATTTTCATGTGCTTTAGAGAAGTCACCACAAAGCGTATTTACATCCGCCGGTCGCAGGAATGCAGGGTCGATTTCAACATAATCTTCCCAGTTCAGACCAACATGATCAAATGCGACCTGACAGAAGTCACGCACAGTATGACGCTGACCGGTTGATACAACGTAATCATCTGGTGTATCCTGCTGCATCATGAGCCACATAGCTCGTACGTAATCACCTGCAAAGCCCCAGTCACGCTCCGCATCAAGGTTCCCGAGGCTTAGTTTCTCTTGTTTACCAAGCTTGATTCTAGCAACAGCATCGCTAATCTTCCGCGTAACAAACTGCTTACCGCGTAACGGCGACTCGTGATTAAACAGAATACCACTGCAAGCAAATATATCGTAGCTCTCACGGTAATTGACGGTGATCCAGTGGCCGTATACTTTTGCAACGCCGTAAGGGCTACGTGGCCAAAATGGTGTTGTTTCCCGTTGAGGTGTTTCCTGCACGGTTCCAAACATCTCGCTACTGCTGGCCTGGTAGAAGCGAATCTCAGTGCTCACCTGTCGGATAGCTTCGAGCATCCGGGTTACACCAAGTGCCGTGAATTCACCGGTTAGCAACGGTTGCTCAAAACTGGTCGGGACAAAACTTTGGGCAGCAAGATTATAGATCTCATCAGGTGAAGTGGCTTCGATTAATCGGACGATGGAAAGCTGGTCGAGCAAGTCTGCCTGGTGAAGCGTGATATCTTCAATCAACGGTTCGATTCGGTCAAAGCGATCCGAGCTGCTTCGTCTAACCATACCGTGCACTTCATATCCCTGATCCAGGAGCAGTTGTGCCAGATATGCACCATCTTGCCCTGTGATTCCGGTAATAAGTGCTGTTTTACTCATGATCTAAGTTCTGCTGTGCGTCATGACTTCTAGCTTATGATCCGGGATCATGATTCCGAATTGGATTCCGGCTCAGGTTCTGACGGCGATTCGGGAGATGAATCAGGCTTGGATTCAGAAAGGTCATTCTCGATCTGTGCCGGATCTGTTTCTTCGCCTTCAAGCTCTTCCGGTGGGACACGTACCAAGGCAGCAATCGTGTCGTCATCACCTAGCGTCATGATGCGTACGCCTTGCGTGTTTCGTCCCATGGGGCGCATATCAGATGCTTTGATACGTTGAATCTGTCCGCGCGAAGAGATCATGAGGATTTCATCTTCATCAGATATTCGTACGATACCGATAACGTCCCCATTGCGTTGGGTGGTCTTTATATCCTTAAGCCCTTTACCACCACGCCGTTGCGTTCGATAGCGACTGCCACTGGAACTTTCATCGTCGTCAGCAATATCGACCAGATTCGGCCCGAACAGTGTTCGTTTGCCATATCCGTTTTCGCAGGCCGTGAGTAATGTCGCTTCCGGATCGGCTACTACCATACCGACAAGTTCATCGTCTTTGGAGAGCGAGATGCCTTTAACACCACTTGTGTTTCGGCCCATGCTACGTGCATCTGCTTCTGAGAATCGAATCGCCATACCTTTCTTGGTGGACAACACGATCTCATCGCCCGGTTTTGCAAGTACGACATCCACTAATTCATCGCCTTCTTTTAGCTTGATAGCGATGATGCCGCCTTTTTTCGGTCGGCTGTATGCAGACAAGCTGGTTTTCTTAACCAGACCATGTTTTGTCGCCATGATTAGTGAGCTGTCTTCCACCTTGAGATCGCCAACGGCGATGCAATCCATGATTTGCTCGTCACCAGAAAGGTTTAGCAAATTCACGATTGCTCTGCCTCGACCTGTACGACTTTGTTGTGGAATACCATAGACTTTTTGCCAGTAGACTTTGCCATTACTGCTAAAGAAGAGTAGGTAGTCGTGCGTACTGGCTTCAAACAGATGTTCAATCGGATCTTCATCATCCGTTTTGGCGCCTTTCAGCCCCACACCACCTCGTTTTTGAATTCGGTAAGTGCTCGTAGGAGTTCGTTTGATGTAGCCTTGATGGCTAATCGTGACAACCATTCGCTCTCTGGTGATCAAGTCATCGAGATCCACATCGCCCAACTCAATATCACTGATTTCGGTACGGCGTTCCTCACCATACTTGTCACGGATTTGAACGAGATCTTCTTGGATGATTTCATAGATGTTTGCGCGGTCAGAGAGAATTCTCAAGTACTCGCTGATTTCGTCGATCAACGCAGCAAATTCATTGGACAACTTTTCCTGCTCGAGGTTTACGAGCTGACCAAGTGTCATTTTGAGAATGGCATCGGCCTGAACAGCGGTTAATGAATAGGCGTCTGCCTCTCCACGTTCCTGTTGGAACAATTCAAATCCAGTATCCCCAAGTGCTTCCCGCATCATTGAAGCAGGGCACTCAACGCCCATCAATCCAGTTTTGGCTTCCGCTTGATTATTGGAGCTACGGATGATTTGAATGATCTTGTCGATATCAGCAAGTGCCAGCAACTGACCTTCGACGACGTGTTTTCGTTTTCGAGCCCGTGCCAAAACGAATTCGGTACGACGACGAATTACCTCTTCACGATGTCTGAGGAACTCATCGAGCATCTCCTTGAGGTTCAACAGACGTGGTTTACCATCTACTAAGGCAAGAAGAATAATCGAAAATGAGTCCTGCAGCGGCGAGTACTTGTAGAGTAGATTCAGCACGACCTGAGGGTCGGCATCTTTCTTAAGCTCGATGACAAGTCGTACCGGATCATTGAGATCGCTCTCGTCGCGAATTTCAGCGATACCTTTTATTCGTTCGTCGTTAACCAGATTAGCGATTTTTTCGACGCCCCGATCACGAAACTGCTGGAACGGAATCTCTGAAATGATAATCTTGTTGCGGCCTTTGTCCGGCTCAACGATTTCAGCTTGCGCCTGAACAACGATCGTGCTGCGACCGGTTGCGTAGCCCTGACGAATCGCATTGCGACCACAAATGATACCCCCAGTAGGAAAGTCAGGGCCTTTAACGATGTCGAGCAATTCCGGCAACTGAAGTGACGGCTCTTCAATGATGCGAATGAGTGCGTCACAAATTTCTCTGAGATTATGCGGAGGTATGGAAGTCGACATACCAACAGCAATTCCACTTGTCCCATTTACCAACAGGTTAGGGAACTTTGCTGGCAGGACTGTCGGCTCAAGTCGGCTTTCATCGTATGTCGGCGTGTAATCAACCGTATCGAGCTTGAGATCTTCAAGCATTAACGAGGCAATCGGTGAGAGCCTGGCTTCGGTGTATCTCATGGCGGCAGGGGGTAGTCCAGCGATGGACCCAAAATTTCCCTGCTTATCGATCAGGATGTGCCGCATGTTCCATTCTTGTGCGAGCCGTACCAATGTCGGATAAATCACACTTTCACCGTGTGGGTGATAATTACCGCTGGTATCGCCGGAGATTTTTGCACATTTGACGCGCTGTGACCCCGGTGACAGGTTTAGGTCGTTCATGGCGACGAGGATACGGCGTTGCGATGGCTTTAGTCCGTCACGCACATCCGGTAACGCACGGCTAACTATCACACTCATAGCGTACGTCAGATAACTCGTCTTCAATTCATCTTCGATAGGAAGATCAACGAGATTTGCATCAAAGTTGTCGTCGGCCGGTGGTGTCTGGTCGTCTTCGGGCAGCGTTGAGTCTGTAGACAAGAAGGAGTCCTTTCATCCCCAAAAAAGGGGGGGATTCAACCTTTGAAAAGTAGCAAATAAGCCCTGAAAATCAGCACTTTTTGCCGTTGCGGTCAGCCAGTTTCTATTCCGTTATTTTGGCTGATTTATGATGCCAATTTTACCATTTTTCGGGCGTTTCAACAACCAGATGCGGCCTTAATAGCAACGCTCTAAGTCATTGCTATGTAAAGAGTTACGACATGTGAAATAAGTAGCTAATTGCGATTGCGCCAACGTCGTGTTGCACCACCGCCGTCGCGGTCCACTTGTAGGAATATATCGTATTTTTGAGTGAATGGTTTACACCAACCATCGTCATCGCTGCAGGCGAAATATCGCACTGTTACCCGGATTGGTAGCTCTTTTGCGTTGTCCCAGTCTGCGATGGATTTATCCCATTCAATCCCCAATAAAAACTCGCGCGGATCCATATCGGATGGATGGTCAAACTTACCAGCACGACCATGTTTTGCGGAAATCGTAATGCCATCGATTGTTTCGATCTCATACTCGACGGGTGCTGCGAGGTTATTCCAATGTACGTGGTGCACAGGATCCATATGAAATCCAAGATATAGCAGACCAATTCCTGTATCCCAAAATTCGGAATCTGTTTCGGCTCGCAGCTTTATATAATGCGGATTGGAGTCCAGAGCGACGGACAACTGAGGTCGTGAAACAAGTGGCCGCATGGCACTGCTAATTTGTACCCGCGGAACCAGCCCCGTTGGTGCTCCGAGCGGAGGGGGTGTGAATTTTACGTCGATGTCGTCAATGCGTGTCACAGGATTAACTTCGCCAACTAACCCTGCAAGGTCACTTCGAAGCTGCGAAGGATTACTCCACCCACGGGCGATAACTACTTTTCCGTTGGGATCAATGACGAATTCACTGTTCGGCGCGTTTCCCATTTGATGTTTGAATTCATTCTGCATGTTGTCGCAAAGCCACGTAATTCCAGTCGGAATGCTCTTGCGTGCTGCTGCAATATGTTCCAGCCGTTCCTTAATCGTGATTGGCTGCACAAAGCCATTCGTCTCCGGGTGTGCGAGAGCTTTGTAAACGTAATAGAAGCGTACACCTTTCTTTGAGTAATCACGGTAGACCGTTTCCAGACCGGGAACGTTTCTTAAGAACGGTGGTCACGTCATGCAACCGAAGACCAGTACGGTGTAGTTACCCTTGAGCTCCTCGGTAGGCAGGACCTGCCCACGATCGTCAAAGATCTCGACATTGGGCAACGGAGCACCGACAGCGGGTAGATTTTTGGCAAACTGATCGCGTCGCTGCTGAGCGCATACAGGCAGAGTGAATAGTGCGGAGATAGTAATCGTAAAAAATACTCTAGCGACCATATGCACTAAGATTAGGCGCACAGTGTCAGAAGTCAAGTAAATGCATGGGCAGCGTGTTAATGATTTATCCAGACCTATCAGCTTGGGGCTGGATTACTCGCTGTGAAGATGACAGCAGAAGTAATACGCTATGAGCGGTACAATTCGTTACAGACGGTATATGCAGTGAGCTCAGCAGGCTGGCTATAGATCTGGTGTGCTGCCGGAGCAGGTGCTTGTCCAGCGGTATCAATGTTATCCCATTTTTTCCACTCTAGCCACAGCAATACACAGGAAGCGACCAGGGCCAGAAACGACATAAACAGCATTACCGAGTAGACATTTATGCGAGTTTTTCTTCGTGCCATTTTGTTGCATCCTGCGCCGGTTCATACAAAGCCCGGCAATTAATTCCTGTTATCAGTCGCGTGAGTTACAGGTTACGCGAACGGTTTGCAAATTTTTAATTGAGCTTTGTGGCTACAAGATCATCTTTGCGAATGGTATCTCTTAGATAATTCGGGATGATCTCGCAAACCGCTGAACTTGGGTTCGTTTCACGAACCTGTACGCGGCCCACGTATTTCGTACCACGATAAACATCCAATTCGTGACCCTGTCGGATGCCATCATCGTGACCTAGCGAGATTTGAAGTAGATCCTTCTGTACGGCAGTAACGACACCATCGAGTACAGGCGGGATCTCGTGTACGTCGCTGAATTCATCCAATTGGTTTTTACGAAGTACGTTGTTCATACGTGCCAATCGATGTACTAGCTGTTTTTCACGTTCTACCAGCAGTTGTAATTTTGCTGTTTGAGCATTGTTGCTGTCTGTTAGACGCAATACTTCCAGAAACATCTCATCGGTCGACTGTTGAGAATCCTGAATCTCTGTACGAATCTGAGCAACTTCTTCACTCAAACGCTCCTTGGTGCGTTCTGCAACTTTTAACGCACTCGATAGGTTAGTGTTTTCTGCTTCGATCAGTGTAAGATCCTGGCTGATAAGATCCCGCTCATTGACAGCTGTCTGAAGTTCGGCTTCAAGTGCAGCGATCGCATATGCTCGTGCAGATTGTTCCTGAGCGAGCTTTTCCAGAGCATCATCGCGTTCTTGTGTCTGCGTATTAATGTCCGCCTGAAGCGTTTGGTTTTTTGCATTTAAGCCGACTACTTGGTCTTCAAGCTCTTCATGGGTGTTAAATACAACAACCGAGAACGCCAGAAACATGACGCTGAGAATGAATATCAAAACGGTAAAAATCTTGCCAACGATTGTCATGGCTACCGCAATCCTGCAAATAGGTGATTGTTCTAAGTCCACTAACCATTATCACGGTTA
>JAKUOW010000145.1 GCA_022451045.1 Pirellulales bacterium
CTTCGCCTTGGCAATCGTCTTTTCCAAATCCGCATCCACCGCTGCAAAGGCATCCCGACGTGCAGCTGGCTCTTCAATCTGAGTAACACCATAAATCCGATCGTACCAGCTATTTGCTCTCTTCAAGACGTGATCCCATTTAATCATTGGACCGGCCAGACCATAGACGATGTTTTCCAGCCCGTCATTGCCCGTTGCCGCAGAACCAGTTAAATCGTCCAGAACTGTAAGTGCACTCGGTCCTTTTTTGGCTATCGTAATCGCGGTGTCAAGAAACATAAATCTCTCGCATTGATGGATCTTTGCTCCGAGGCTTACGCCCTTGGGTAATTTACCCAGCCCAGTCGCTAGCGATTCCAACTGAGAGATCGTCGGCTCGCCATGCAATAAAATTGCCTGATCTACACCGAATGCGATATTATCCACTGCGATTCCCACAAGTCCTTCAACAAGCGTGCCGCCACGCATTGATAAGCGACCGATTCGATGAAGCGCGATCGAGTGTTCAATAGCACCGTCGACATCACCCGTTCCAATGAGATAATTCGCACGGACAGCGAGCCCCCGAGCCAGTTCCCTCACTTTTTGAGCTCCCGGTAACAAGATAGCTATTAATTCAGGAGTGTCACTTTCATCATCCGGTACAGTAATATAGGGCATGAAGAAGTGTGTGCGATTGCTCATTGTGATGACTTCATCCAATGGTCCTTCCATCTGCATGAGCCACTTGGCCACCGACGGACACATCTGTTCATCCCAGACGCCATCCAGAGCAATCTCGTATTCCTCCTGAACCTTCGTCCACACGTTGATTTCATCAGCCGTCGGCGTACGCTCCTGTCGAAGACCGTAGGGGCTGAGCATGTGATGGATAGACAAGTAAGAACCATATTCAGGAGGCACAGTCATGCCCATACGGGCAAAATATGGCTTACGAATATCTTTGTGTACCTCGTAACAACCAACCAATCGAAACACCTCAGCACCCATGTTATTCTCAACCGTGGCGCCGGCGCCTAAAGTCGCATTAAGTGCTTCGATGTAATCCGGATAACCATCTGCCTTAAGTGGCTTCGTGATAAAAGTAGTTTCTTTACTGACGGTTACCTTTAAGGGCTTTTCCTCGGCATGACATATCTCCAACTGGAGAGCACTACTGCAAAACGACAACGTGATGATGGCCGTTAAATAGCGATTGATCATTTGAATACCTATTAGTTCCATTGCGAGCTTTTGGACAAGACTCTTTGTATACTTTAGCACCGTCGTACCAATTTATTACTCCATCTGTTGTTCATTTTGAACCTCATTTTCATACAATACGACCACAACAAGAGAATTGATCGTCAGATAATGAGATAAATATATGTCGTCAGAACGCACTGCCATTGTGATGGCTGGAATTCCCAAAACAAACCTTTCCCTGTACCACCAAATTCGCTTCCAGGTTGGTGACCCCACGAGCTTTGTGCAAATCAATTCTTCAACCGGATCCGATCGCCATCTAATTCTACGTGACATTGAAATGGGCCGGGCAAAACGACATGCCAAGGTCGACCACGTCCATTGCCCGGCCGACTTCGCACCAGGAGCCGGCCTATCTGGCGATCGTGAAACAGCCACTGCCCAGGCTACCGCAGAACTTCTAAGGCAGAATCACGTTGGCTCTGTCCGCGTGGACCGCAGTCTGCCATTCATTTTTGCTCATCAATTATTACTGGCAGACATCCAGATCTCTTACGACGAAGAACTCGGAGTAATTGATCGACGGATGAAGGATTCAAACGAAATAAAACATCTACAACACGCTCAAAGCACCACGGAATCCGTCATGCGAATTGCCTGCGAAACAATCGCCAAAGCATCCGTTACTGATGATGGTACTCTCGTCAACGACGATGGACCTGTTACGAGTGAATCTGTTCGCACATTAATTGACAATTGGCTGTTAGCCAATGACTTTGAAAACCCGCGTAGTATCGTTGCCTGCGGTCCCACGGGCGCCGACTGCCATGACTATGGCACCGGCCCAATTTGCTCAGAGCAACCGGTGATTGTAGATATTTTTCCGAAATCACGAATAAGTGGATACTATGGCGACTGCACACGCACTGTCGTCCACGGCACAATTTCTCAGCAATTACAACTTATGAACGACACGGTACGAAAGGCAAAGGCCGCAGGGATCGACGCTACGCGAGCCGGAGTAACCGGGGAAGATGTGCACAAAGCGACAATCTCAAAGATACACGGCGGCGGATACTCAACCGGATTGCCGACCGATGAGGATCCGGATACTTACTGTGCTATGACACATGGGACGGGCCATGGCGTCGGGTTGGAAGTCCACGAACCGCCGTTGCTCGACTTTAACGGCCCACCGCTCTTAGTAGGTGATTGCCTTACAATAGAACCCGGGCTTTACTGCCGCGCCGTTGGCGGTGTTCGCGTTGAAGACATGGTTATCGTCACCGATGACAGTTGCACGAATCTAAACTCCCTATATGAAGGTTTGGATTGGAACGAATAGCATTTTCGTCCAAATAACGCATGAGAGCCGTAGATATAATAGCCGCCAAACGTGACGGCACCGAATTAGCCAGCGAAGATATTGAAGCTCTGATCGAGCAATTCGTCGACGGCTCAGTCACTGACTATCAAATGTCGGCGTTTGCCATGGCCGTGTTGTTAAATGGCATGTCGTCGATCGAGACGGCAGCTTTAACACGCGGAATGTTGTACGGAAGCGTCCGACTTCAGTTTGACGCCCGCGGTCCCGTGATCGATAAGCACTCCACCGGCGGCGTTGGCGACAAGGTGTCCTTAGTACTTGCGCCACTACTCGCCTCCGCAGGTGCCGCTGTTCCTATGATTTCCGGTCGCGGACTTGGTTTAACCGGAGGGACACTCGACAAGCTCGAGTCTATAACTGGGTTTAATGCATCCCTTTCTGTTGAACAAATGCACGATTGCATCGCCTCGTGTGGATGCTTCATTAGTGGGGCCACACCGAATATTGCCCCGGCAGATCACCAACTGTATCTCCTTCGCGACGCCACCGCGACCGTGCCATCCGTACCTCTAATTACCGCGAGCATCCTTAGCAAAAAGCTGGTGGAGGGCCTCGACCACCTGGTGCTGGATGTAAAGTGTGGCACAGGCGCCCATTGCAAAACACTTTCTGAGGCACGCTTGCTAGCTCAATCCCTCGTTGATACCGCAGCTGAATTAGGCTTGCCTTGCAATGCGGTAATTAGCAATATGGATCATCCTCTCGGCACATCGATCGGCAACAGCCTTGAAGTGCTCGAAGCACTCGACGTATTGAAGGGAAACACATCCTGCAACGTGCGGGAGCTTGTCTTGCAATTGGCGCAATCAGTAAATGAAGCCATTCATTTCACCACCACCTCATTCCCGCAGCTCCTCGATGAGGGTCGGGCACTCGATTGTTTCGAGGATTTGGTAAAACAACAGGATGGTGTACTGGAAGACATCCAGGTGGCGAAGGCGACCACGATCCATGCCACGACCAGTGGATATGTTTCCGGAATCGATGCAAATCGAATCGCACGTGTGATTCCCGCTATCGGTGGCGCTCGTGCTACGGCAGAGGACAAGATTGACCATAAGGTCGGAATCCGGCTGCTCACCAACGTTGGCGATTCGGTGGAAAACGGACAACCTATTGCAAACTTGCACATTCACGAGGCCGACGACGCGTCAGTCGATTTAATAAACATGGTAAAGACGGCCTTCACTATTGAGCCGTCACCGCTGGATCAACAACCTCCCCTTGTTTTCGAAACGGTATACCCAACATGACATCCATTAATTCGCCAGCGGAATTACTTCAGCACGCCTGTATCGCTCGCGAAAACGCGTATGCTCCCTACTCAGGATTTATGGTAGGTGCCGCTTTACAAACTGAAAGTGGCGAAGTCTATGTTGGGTGCAATGTTGAATCGTCAGTTTTTGGTCTGACACAATGCGCAGAACGCGCCGCAGTTACCGCTTTAATCGCCGATGGTCACATATCCTTCACCGCAATCGCCGTCGTTACCAATACAGGCGATTTTCCTTGTGGCCCGTGTCGTCAGTTTCTAGCGGAATTTAACCTCGATGCTGAGGTATTTGTAGCACAAGATGCGGACCTGAAATCGTATCAATCTACGACCATTCGACACCTGCTACCCGAACCCTTCCGCCTAAACCCCTGACCTATACCTCGCAGTAAACTCGACTGATGGGTTATAGGAGCATTCCGGCGAAACAAGCCGTCATGAATGCGGCGAGCGTCCCGCCAATCATCGCACGGATGGCTAATTGCGAAAGATCACTTCTACGACGTGGCGCTATTCCTCCAATTCCGGCAATCTGAATTCCTATCGAGCCGAAATTTGCGAAACCGCACAGTGCATAGGTCAAAATTACATGAGTACGCGGCGACAACTCCACCGCAGAACCACTGCTCATCCATTCACCAAGTCTTTGATATGCAACAAATTCCGTTGCCACGAGTTTTATACCCAGCAGTTCACCGGCATTGCTACAATCACTCGACTCGATGCCCATGGCCCACGCCAGTGGCGTGAAAAGTATCCCTAATAGTCGTTCTAGCGACCAATCAAAATCCACAGCATTCTTGCCGAGCACCCAATTCACACCGTTCTCGCAGAATTCACCAACTTCAGCCAAGACAAAGTTAAATAGATACATAAGAGCAATAAATGCGAGCAACATGGCACCCACATTTAGAGCGAGCTTTAGGCCGTCTGATGCACCTCTCGCCGCCGCATCGACGACATTGATCGGTCGTGATTCATCCTGATGTTCTACCGCTGCATTGTGCAAAGTCTCGGGTAATCCCGTTTCAGGTTCCATGATTTTTGCAATCACTAGTGCAGCCGGTGCAGAAATGACCGAAGCACTGATCAGGTGTGCTGCATCAATCCCCATTCCGATATAGGCAGCTAGCACTCCTCCTGCAATCGTGGCAAAGCCACCCACCATCACCGCCATCAGCTCGGAACGAGTCATAGAATTAACATAAGGCTTGACCACAAGAGGTGCTTCCGTCTGCCCAACGAATACATTCGCCGCAGCTGACAATGTTTCAGCTCCTGAAGTTCTAAGAGTCTTACGCATTACCCAGGCCAATCCCTGCACGACCGGCTGGACAACTCTCAAATGGTAAAGCACAGCCATCAATGCGGAAAAGAAAATGATGGTTGGAAGCACCTTAAAAGCGAAGTAGAAATCAGCGTAATTTCCACCAAATACAACTTCGGATCCCTTATCTACAAAACCTAGCATTCCCGTAAATAGGTCGCCCAACCACTGAAACACTCTTTGGCCAACATTCGTCCGCATCACAAATACCGCTAACAGCATTTGCAATATTATCCCCCCAACGATCACCCGCCTTTGCAACACCTTTCGATGAGAACTCATGCTCCACGCCAAAAGCAACATTACAACGATGCCGCCCGCACTTTGAATTCTCAGAATGGATTCTGTGTTCATACGTCTACAGCCCTTATCCTATTGCACAGTCCCGAAGTAGCGATCACCTGCATCACCCAACCCGGGAACAATAAAAGCTGATTTTTTTAAATGGCTATCAACTTCACACACATTGATTTCTATATCCGGATGGGATCCAGTAACCGCATCAATCCCCTCTGGAGCAGCAATAATGCTTGCAACACAAATCCTGCCAGCACCTCTGCTTTTCAATTCATCGATCGCTGCAATCAAACTTCCACCCGTAGCCAGCATAGGATCCAAAACGAATGCAGTTATATTACTTAGATCTTCCTCCAGTTTGTTGTAATACCAGACCGGAGTTGCTGTTTCCTCATCCCGATACATTCCCAGATGAAGCACCGAAGCATGCGGAAGCATGCGGATAAACGGATCTACCAGCGCCAACCCTGCTCTCAGGATCGGTACGAGAGCCACCCGTTCGCATACGGAAAGACCATCATGCGCCGCTAAAGGTGTATGGATGGGTTCGGATTTAGTATCGAGTGTACGAAGCGTCTCGTATGCTAGTAATTCACCAATTACCTGCATCGATTGACGAAAAACAATTGTATTACTATTCACATCACGAATTCGCGTCATGTGGTGGGAAAGCAATGAGTGCTCGAATTGCCTTACATTTGCCATAATTATCAGTAAATATGTTGGCTAATTTTTACGGATTATTCGGGTGATTCCATCGTCATTTTCACGCAACCAGTCCACAAACCCAACTTATCGCTTGCTAGGTTGCTCATCCTAAATACCATTGGACATAGACACCTATATGGCTCAGTTGTTGATAACGACCGAACAATGAGCCACAACTTACAGTAGAAGACATATTACTTCGCAACAGTAACTATCAGCAAATTAACTAATGACCATGTTTAGGCATCACTGTACCAAAACTACCATTATTCTGCTGTTCACATTCTGTGTGCATGCCGATGCGCAGACACCCCCTCTCCAGGTGACACCGCCGACAGTTAGCACTGAAGGTACCAACCACAGCATTTGGTATATTTCCACAAGACATCTTCCTATTAATCCGGAAGAGAATACGAATGGTGGAGAACTTTACTACTACCGGCTTACAAATAACCAGTGGCAGCCGTCAACATTCAAAGAATACTCAGCAGACGCACGGCCTACCTGCCTGATTGTTCATGGTTCTCCGGCATCGACAGATTTAGTTGCCAACGCATCTCTCGAAGTTTATGAGCATCTGGCCACGCAGATCAAGAGTGAACAAAGCGTCCGCTTTGTGATTTGGAGTTGGCCGGCTCACAGACGTGTCACCGGACTGGTAAACGAATTCAAGGATCAGGTCATAAGAGCGGAACAGCAGTCACGTTACCTTGCTCAATTTATTGACGCCACACGCAACCAGTCTCCAACTGTAGTGGTTGGATATAGCATGGGTGGGCGAGTCATGCTCGGGGCGTTAGAACTTCTTGCCGGTGGTAAACCGCCGCATCAAACAGAATACAACCCGTTATCCACCCGCGAGCAGCCGTTCAAAGTGATGTTACTCGTATCTGCCGTCGGCCACGGCAGCCTGCAAAAAGGTGCCCTATACAGTAGTGCACTTACCCAAGCGGACGAGTGTCTGGTCATCTACAACAACAAAGATCCATTGTTAAAGCGATACCGTAAACTCTTTGACTCAAAACGCGAAGACCGGCAATACGCGATCGGCCACATCGGCGCACAAAACCCTACTGAAATCGCAGCTAGTGGTGTGCAATACCTTCAGTTAGATGTCACGGCCACCATCGGTAGTCACCATGACATTCGGGCATATACTCGCAACAAAACGGTATTACGCCAAATTATTGAACACTCCCTGATGTCAATTATTGATTAACGTAATCGGACTATTGAGCCGCCTCGAAATCTTTTTTGGCTTTGGCTTCCTGTGCTTCTGATAACCCGGGATTCGGTTTGGACTCGCCCTCTTCCTGTCTGAGAATCCACTTAATGCCGCCGAGCAATGAGTTTTGATAGGTCTTATTTGTCCATACATCTTCGCGATGCCCCAGGCTCATATGCATGCAACGCCCCTCACCGTATGATTTCACCCAACAAATCGGAACGTGATAGGGTTTTTTCAGCTTTGTTTTCGCCATGTTCAGACTCATCAACACCCGAACTTTCTCAGGCTGCCAGTTTTTGAATTGGTAGATTTCATCCTGAATCGTAAATTCTGCTCCCCAGCCACTTACTGCAGGATGATCTGGCTCATGTACGCTAATCGTAACCGTCGAACCAGATCCCCAGGGATGTCCGTTGAAGGTCCCACCGATCATGTCCCAATACGGCTTGTAATCCTTAAATGTATCTGCTGCCGAATGCGTACCCAGGAAGCCATGCCCTTTTTCTTTCAGCCATGTGTTGAAAAAGTAATCAAGTGTCTTTTCTTCGATAGGCAGTTTCCCAGTTGTATAGAACATCACAATATCGTAGTTCTCAAGCTTCTCGATTGTGAAATCTTTAGTAACGTCCTGAGTGCAATCCACCCGAAACAAGTTACTGGATATTCCTAACTCCGTCATAACACGTTCAGATACGCTCAGTTGATCATCTTTACGAGTAACGCTGCCATGCCGAAAGCCGGCACTTTGAGTAACGAATAAAATCCGAGCGGCACGCTTATCGTCCGCACGACTATCCACGGAAACCACACCAGCCAACATTGCGAACGTCACAGCTATCACGGTAAATCGCTTTAAACGTCTCATTTCATTTTTCCTATTTTGAATATTGAATCGATGTGTCATTCGAGCAGTTATCATTCGCTGCCAGCATCCGTTTGCGAGTCTTCTCTGACAGCTACACTTGATGGTCTTACTACATTTAAGATCATAGGAATAGTACACTGATTCCCGTCAATCGTTGCTTCCGCGAAGAACAATCGCCGCTGAGCGGGCACCCAACTTTCGGAAGCCAGGAACACCGTTCGATCGTTAAGCTGCTCTGTGATAAGCACGCCATTTAATCCGATATCGTTGACGATGACGCCGTGCGGTAGATTTTGGAAATTAAACGAAACGCGATCGCCAAGATTCAGCCGTTCGATACTGATGCGGCACTTCGTTTCTTTACCGGCAACAATCGTTATCTCCTGCGGCTCCCCAAACGCTAAATCTGGCACAGGAATTGGTGAGGCCGTTGTTGTGATACGAAACCGCCCGGTGTTATGGTCTGCATTTGCAAAATGGCTAAGCGTTACGGTGAGGATGGTATCGTTGCCAAGCTCAACCGGCTGCTCAAGTTCGATTTCCAACCAATGCCGTTTACCGCCATCACCGTCAGGGACGACAAACTTTTCGCCTTCCTTTTTAGCAATCGCCCACCCTTTCTCTAGCTTGCCATCCACCACCGCTTCCGCAGAAAACCCTTCTTGAGTGAAACTCGACCGCACAGCCTTAATTGCCAGGCGCTGTGCTTTTGACGGCGTTTGGGACTTGGCCAAGTCCAGCTGTAATTCGCTCAGTACAAGATTTCCATTTCCACTTCCGCGCCCAGGGCCTTTACCTGGAAGACTCTCGTCTCCAATCACTTCCAGGCGAATAGCCTGCACCATGCGGCCGTCGCCTTTGTATTTAACCAAGTACCGGTCATTATCCGGATTCGGCCCGGATGCGAGCAACGACATGTCTTCTAAAATAGAAAGTTCACTTTCTCCGGCCGTAATCCAGCCGATAGGCTTGATCGCAGTAAATTCTCTCGCTAGCGCGTTTAGCTTCGTGACCGGCAGCTCAGAACCATCGTCAGGAACCAAATGCGTTAGTAGACGTGCATGGTCCGCCACTGTAAGCTTGCCGAGGTGCCCGACCTCACGTTTAACTTCTTTTCCTGCGATCACCGCAGTCGCCGTGATTTTTCCCCACATTTTGTCAGCCGATGGTGTTTTTGCGTAACGGTGGGCGTAAATTACTCCCTGAGTAGATAGATGACCGTCCTGAATGATTAACGGTGTGGTCACCATGAACCCTGGCGGCACGTCCTCAATATCCAATCTGATTTCCCCCGCAAAATCATCGATACGATCTGCGGTAAACGTAAACCGTTTTCCATTTCCAGCATTGATCGTCGGATTGCCACCCCCAACTGAGATACTAAAAGACGGTGAGCGCCGGCGAACGATTAACTCGTATTTATAATCCTCGCCTTGTTGCTTACGGACATCACTAACCCGGACGAAATATTTCCCGTCAGCAGGCGCAACAAACGTGAGACGAGAGTCGTTCCCCAGCTTTCGTTGACCGTCATCATCGTTTTCATAATTCAAGCTAAACACGGGCAATCCGTTATCCGGCATTTCTGTGCCTACGGGATACGGCACGACCACATAAGCTGGTTGACCAACTGGATGTGCTCGCGGCGTTGTATCGAAATATCCTCTACGGCTCCCTGTACCAGGATAAAACTGTGAGTCAGAATCCGGCCCTCGCCGTGCACGAAAGTGTTTAACGACTTCTCCGTTAATGTAGATCCAGTCAATCAGCAACCTCTCTT
>JAKUOW010000146.1 GCA_022451045.1 Pirellulales bacterium
ACATGCGGTCTCACCGCATTCAGCAGGCCTTTTTGATTTGCCTCAGTCGGTATGCAACCGACGATGAGGCAAATGCGGTAGATAGCTTTTATCAGCACCAAGTCGAATTGCTGAATGCCGATAGTGAAGCCGTGACTGCAATCAACTCTAATCTAGAAATTCCGGACGGAGTGAAGGCAGTGGATCTTGCAGCGTGGGTGGCAACGGCAAGGGTGTTGCTCAACCTCGATGAGTTTATCACGCGCGAATAGACGGAAGCCTTAAATACGTAAGACAAATCAAGACGAATCACACGAACCAGTTAATAGGGATTGCTGTAGCAGCAAGTCGAGACGGAAACGAAAGATGAAAAATAAATCAAAAAACTCTCGTTGGCAACAGACGCGACGCGACTTCTTCACGTCCAGTGCAAGCGGACTCGGTTCATTGGCTCTGACCTCGATACTGGCTGAAAACGCCCAGTCGGACGAAGCTAATCCATTAGCCCCATCATTCGCACACTTTGCTCCACGCGCTAAGTCCTGCATATTCCTGTTCCTCGCCGGCGCACCAAGTCATGTGGACTTGTATGATCCGAAGCCAGAGCTTGTAAAACGAAATGGTCAGCCTTTGCCAAAGGAATTGACAGAGAAAGTTCGATTCGCATTCATCAAGAAGGAATCGGCTATCCTGATGGGAAGCAAGAGTACCTTTACCAGGCACGGTGAATGTGGGATGGAGTTGTGTGATTATCTGCCGCATGTTGGAAGTTGTGCGGATGACATTGCTCTGGTTCGTTCGATGCATACGGATGCATTTAATCATCATCCGGCACAATTGATGATGACGACAGGTGTACCAAGGTTTGGCAGACCGAGCATGGGATCCTGGTTTACGTATGGGTTAGGATGCGAAACTCAAAACCTGCCAGCATACGTTGTATTGACCACTGGCCGCGGAAGTAGTGGCGGAGTTTCAAACTGGACGAGTGGATTCCTGCCATCAACTTATGAAGGAGTTGTGTTTCGAAGTGAAGGTGAGCCGATTCTGAATTTGAATTCGCCTCCGGGATTCGATCGTAAAATGCAGAAAGAGGGATTGGATCTCATTAATAACCTGAATCAATCCCGTCTGACGAAGCAGGGTGATACAGAGATTGCGAGTCGAATCCAGGCATATGAGCTTGCTTTTAGAATGCAGCAGGCAGCGCCGGAACTCGTGGATATGTCAGATGAGCCAGAGCACGTCCGCAACCTCTACGGTGTGGAGCGTAAGGAGCCCGGTAATCATTCATTTCGTGGCGGTGGTCCCAATGTTTACAAGTCGTTTTCGACAAATTGCCTCTTGGCCCGGCGCATGATTGAACGAGGTGTACGATTCGTTACCGTGATGCACGCATCCTGGGATCATCATAGTAATCTGGATGCAGAGATTGGTTATAACGCCGGCATGCTTGATCAGCCGGCAGCGGCGTTAGTTAAGGACCTTAAGCAACGAGGTATGCTGGATGATACGCTCGTTATTTGTGCTGGTGAATTTGGAAGAACTCCGCTTGGTGAAAACCGTGGTGGAAACAAGCAAAACACCGGTCGCGACCACCATCCGTACGCCTTCAGTTTATGGATGGCAGGCGGCGGAATCAAAGGTGGGCAGGTGCATGGTAAGACTGATGAAATTGGATGGGCACCGGTAGAAGACGGTGTACATGTAAATGATTTCCATGCCACGATCATGAAGTTGTTCGGTTATGATCACCACCGGTTTACACATCGCTTCAAAGGGCTTGATGTGCGTTTGACCGATCAGGGCGGAAAAGTGGTTGATAAGCTAATTAGCTAAATCATTTCATCAAACGGTCAACGGTGGTTCAGAGTTACTGAATTTTTCATACAGCCCATTGGCAGTGTTTAGCACGTTGTCGCCGCGAATCCACCACGCTTGCATACGTGCTCTGCGAATCACACCTTTTTCAAGGCGTTGATCGATAATTTGCCATTCTGTGCTGTCATTTTCTATCGTGCTGCTGCAGAAATCTGTTGGGTGCACTATTTCGAGGTATTCTAGTCCTGTGTCAAAGGAGCTGAGAGCCGCATTTTGCATTTCTTTGCCGGATTGTTCACATTCAAGCGGCCGTGTGTTCTCAAGTCCAGTGGAATGAATGTAAAACGGTTGCCTGTAATCAAGCAACGAGGTTTGGACTGAGACGATGAGCTCGACACCAAATGCACCTTGTTGATCCATGGCCCTCCAATACATTTGCGACGAGAGTTGCGAGCATGCAGCGCCGTCATAGCTTGCTATAAGATCAGCGCCTCGAACGTATGGTGCTGGAGATAGTTGGGTTTCTTCGTCCGAGATTCCACGCACTTGAAGTAGCCGTAGATTTTGCAGCACGGCGTCAGTTATGGAAAGCGACATGCCAGCGGACGGCTGTGAAAGTTCAAGTGAAAGGGTGGATGTGTCGAATTGAATCTGACCGGTTGTATGATCCAGGGTCCAGAGAGCAGCGGTCATCAGAGTAATAGCAAGCGAGAATTAGAATAAAAATAAAAACCCCGCCGAACGCGAAAAAGCGACACGGCGGGGCCGGAACAGAGAAGAGGCCAATCGTTGCAAAGATTATGCACCCGGACCGAATTGCCTTTTGGGGTAGGCTTGGGTCAGCCACGGGCCTTATTGAGTCCCTGCAACAAAGGAATCTAACATGATGATACCAAGAATCAACGCGCTGTCCACAAAATCAGATTAATTTATCAATCACATCTACTGCTTCATGAAGGAGCTCAAAGATGGTGGTTAACATCAGACTATGTGCGACTGAATATGTGGCTCATTGCAGTAATGGCGGGGCAACCTATAATCGACTTCGAATCGATGCCTAACGAGGTGGTTTGAAGGACAGCTGGTCAGCCTTATAGCATTGCCGAAGTTCCAGCGAGCTTCGTAGGCATCATCACAACAAGATTTATGTAACCCGTGGTGTAGACAAATGATGAATAACGCGGACGCAGATGCAATAGACTATGCGGAAATTGAACAGGTAGCGGTCACAGCCGCACTACGAGGTGGCGAAGTACTGATCGAGATGTTCGGAAAGATCAAGGCACGCCAAAAGGGACCACGCGACCTAGTTACAGAGGCCGATGTTGCCTCTCAAACGATCATACTGGATCTGATTCTCTCGGAGTATCCGCAACACATGTTCGTTGGGGAAGAAGACATGAGTGATGAGTTGCTCGGCGATGATCGTTCGGCGAACATCGTAACTGATGGCACTTCGTTGCGTGATGTGGAATTCTGCTGGGTGGTCGACCCTCTCGACGGGACGACGAATTACGTACATCAATTACCAGGGTTTGCGGTGTCAATCGGGCTGTTGCATTTCGGTGAGCCTGTGGTGGGAGCCGTGGTGGATCCGATACGTAAGGAGGTCTTTAGAGCAAGTCAGGGAAATGGTGCATGGCTCGGCGACCAACGGATATCCGTTTCTGAATGCCAGCAACTAGACGAGGCTCTTGTTGCAGCGAGCTTCTCCGCTCGTGTGCCACGACAATCCCCGGAGATTGAGAGATTCATTGAGATGCTACATCGTTGCCAGGCACTACGTCGTATGGGTTCCGCAGCATTGAATCTTTGTAACGTGGCGCGTGGCGGACTGGATGGCTATTGGGCGACTAGCGTCAAAATGTGGGACATCGCTGCTGGTGTTGCCATTGTTAATGAAGCAGGTGGGGTCGTTACGCATATTAACGGTGGCGCACTGGACATTGAAAACCCTCAGTTTGTAGCCAGCAGTAATGAGGTGCTTCACGCTCAGATGCTTGATGGCCTAGCAATCGTATAAATTTCGCATCAGCTTGTACTTGTAAAGACGTCGGATGTAGATCTGTTTCCCATTAATTAAGCATTGTTGCTGCAAACCACGATCAGAAATTGCGCAGTTTAAATGCAGCGAAGAGGCCTCAGGTCATTCCGATAGGGGTAAGTGTGTGTTTTTATCGAAAACAGCTGTGTTTTATCCTCTCGATGGGGTAATCGCTTAAAAAAAACGCGTTGAAGAAAGTCGCTGTCAACTTAGAATATAAGATAGCACTACACAGGTGCTCTTATCTTAAAACTTATACATCGACTTGCTACTCATGAACTCGCGACAAATCACCGCGCGCTCCCGTTGCTTCTTCGGGTTGATCGATTGCCATTTATCTCATGGCATGTTGTGCAGGGTCGTATGCTACGGTCTTCTGGCGATGACCTTGGTCTTAACGAGTTGGCAGACTTCGTGGTCGCAAAACACAGTGCGACCTGTCGCACCTACAGACGATACAACCGAATCGGATGATAGCGAATCTACAGATAGCCCGATTCGTAAAGCTCAGACAGAAATCTATTTGCTCAGGGATAAGGATGGCAATCTAGTAAAGGTGGCTACGAATCTGACTTTGGAAGAGTACTTGCGACTCTATGGTGAGCGAAACAATCTTGCCCAACCGGACGCACCGCCAGCATTTGCTTTTGACCAGATCACCTATCAAGGACAGATAAAAGGCAGGCATGCTGAGTTGCAAGTAGCGATTAAGGGCCGCGTTGTCGGTGAATCTGCTGATGGGTGGATTCGTGTACCGATAGGACTTAAGCGGTGTGTTTTGAGTGACATTGTAAAGCATCAGGGTGAGGGTGACTTCTTTTTGACTTGGGAAGAGAATGACGGTCACGTTTGTTGGATCAATGCCAAGGAACAGTCCCAGCATCAATTTGAAATGAAGGTGCTGACACCAATACAAACGTTAAGCCGCGCTACACAATTCACAATTGACGGTCCGCGGGCACGAAGTCGGTTCGATCAACTTACCGTATCGATGCCCAACGCTGTTGTGGTGAATAGCGGATTGAGGGTGGCTGCGCAGCCCATTGGCGAAAATGCCACAAGATTCAGCTTTGATTTTGCCGGTGGCGAGTTGCAATTCGGTTGGCAACCAAAGGGTAGCGAGTCCGCAGAACCTGTGACTAGGTTTGAGACGAAAACACAAACTCGCTTTGAGATACACGGTCCAGAGCAAATTACGGCCCGTTGTGACATAACAGTTACCGGACTGGGTGATCAGGTCAGTAACTTTGTCATCCAATTGCCAACTAATTTTGAAGTCGTGAATACACCACTTCGCGGCTTTAGAATGTCAGTGGAGGCCGACGATGACCAAGCCGGTGTCGGCCAACGAGTTCTCGTTGTTTCTAATCAGCCCGTGGAAGAAGCTAATGTGCGTTTGGAAGCTCGTTACCGCAAACCAACTGAAGACTCAGAGGGTAAGAATTCGTCTGACGATGCGAAGGTAAGTGTCGACGATGACATGGACGTTGCGGATATGATGGCGGCAGATCGCCTGCGGTCAGCCATTGACTTCGGTGGATTTCAGGTGGAAGAGTCGGTAAGGCAAAATGGTACGATCGACTTTGTGGTAGATGATGGCTGGACAGTCGCCTGGGAGACACGCGGTGATATTCGCAGAGGAACGCTTCCACCGGATTTGATTGATGGTGGTGATTCATCGGCTCGATTTGAGTTTTTCAGCAATGCCAATTCGATCAGTGGTACGCTTGAACCTCAAAGTACAGAATTGCGAATTCGTCCACGATTCGTGTACCAAGTTCGTCAAAACGAAGTCTTGCTGGAATCACAGTTGTTGTGCCAATATCAGGGTGCTGGTCGGCGTATGCTTAAAGCGAACTATGCGGGTTGGTCGGTGGATCAGGTTATCCTCGAATCGGATGAGCTTGTGACGCTTGATGATCAGATCAATGGCGATGAATTGCAACTTGCAATTCAAACTCCTCAAGCGCTTACCAGAGGGCAATTTATCATCCGTATAAGGTCCAGATTGCCACTGCAACTCAACGAAAGTAACATGGGAGTGCTTGACCTGCCATGTCCAATTCCATCCGCAATTTCTGGTCAGATTCAAACCGGTATTCAGTTACAGCCGTCCAACGTGGTGCTATTGCCGGATGACAATATCGAAGTGATTCCTGATCCCACTGCGCTCAGTGGCTTGGTCCGCGACGGGTCATCGGATTACCAACAGTGGGAGTTGCCGGATCGTGATCAACAGCCGTTAGTTTACCTCGTGTCCGATGTAAACGCTGAGTCACGTTTCGTAGGTGCGCTGAAATTGAATTCCCGTCAGATGTTGGTCGTTTCCAAAGCTACTATAAGCTTGCAGGAACGTGAAGCTCAATTTCGACATCGCCTTGAGTACAACATTGCTTACGCGCCCATCCGACATTTGACGTTGGAAATCCCCGAAGTTCTGGCCGATCCCAAAAAGCTACAGGTTTACATGGTCGGTGAGGGCGCGGATTCAAACAGGCTGCTGCCGTGGAATCAAGTTGTACTTGCTGATGGCGAAACGACAGCGACCGGTCGTAACAGAATTGAAGTTGATCTGTTAGCAGACCGAACAGGAAATTTGGACTTACTAGTGCAATACAGTGAACAACTACCACTTATTCAGACCGATGCGACATCGGATGTGAATTTAGAAATGGTGTTGCCGGCTTTAAACGAAGAGACCACGCTTGTCTCACACCAATTGACGCTCTTAACGACCTTGGATTTTGACGTGGAGTCAACGGATGCAAACTGGCAACCAAGTGCGGTGCAAGAAGAAGGAGAGTCCGTCGGCGGAACATTATTGGTGTCAAACAGCGACACGAGTAATGTTGGTTTATCGTTGAAGCTCAGAAAAGATATCCAGGGTAGTAATTCTACGATTCATAGGATGTGGTTACAGACGGTTATTACCGAACAGGGTCGACGTGAACGAGCGGCAATTGAGTTGCATACGAACGATAGCATTATCCGAGTGCTCATTCCGCACTGGAATCGTGTAGATCAGGAGGGATTGATTGTGTCGATCGATGGTCAGCGTGTGCCACTTGGCCAGCAGAATATTGACGCGAACGGAGAATTCAGTTTGCGTGTTTCCGCAGAGCCTGTCGACGCCACTTACTTGCTCGAGTTTTGGTATCCATTAGATTCATATACGGTAGAGTCTTTGTTGCAAGTTGAATTTCCATCGATTCCAGGTACATCATTTTCGGGGAGATGTTACTGGCAATTGGTTACTCCGACAAACTATCACGTATATTCAACACCAGAGACCATGATTTCCGAACAGAGTTGGCGATGGAAAGGATGGTATTTTGGACGAGATTCGGCACTTGGACAAGCTAGTCTGGAACGCTGGATGGGAGTCGAATCACAACTGGCTTTACCAGGTCATACCAATCGCTATCTGTTTTCATCAATTGGAAGTGCAGGGGCATTTTCCATTTCGTTGATGTCACGATCCACCTTGTTGCTCATCGTCTCAGGTGTTGTTTTGGTAATTGGCTTGTGCATGATGTATCTCCCGCTATTTAAGCATCCGGCATCATTGATGGTTGTAGGTACTGCATTACTGGCTGTCGGATTGTTTCGGCCAGAGCTATCCATCCTTTTCATTCAATCGGGAGTACTCGGGGTAACGCTTGTCATCTTATCAAGAGTAATACATCGTTGGGTGCGCGATTCGCAACCCATGAGTGCCGCAGGAATGGGGAACGCGGCGCGTGCGGATTCGAGAACCGAAGATGTTTCATTATTGCCATTGGAAGGATCCACTAGAGTGACCTTGCCTGCCGTTGCAAGTGAGTCAGCAAGCCGCGCTAAGTAGTAGGGTGAAAATGAACGGGGATTCACTATGTATGAGAAGCGTCTTTGCAGTTTATGTACTTCTTTGCGCCCGTATCGCCTTAGCACAACCTGCGGTAGAGCCGGATGAGGCACCCAGTAAACCAGAAAACGTAGCATCAAAACAACTGCAAGATATTCTTTATCGTAAAGTCCAGGTTAGAGATGTGGATCTGGATGATGTGTTAAAGGGTTACATTCCACTTGAGCGGGAACGTTTTAATCAGATCTTAAGCGATATTAATGACTCTGCTGACCAAGACGGTGGAATGAGTTTGACGCGGATTACGTCTGCGCGCTATCGGGCAATCCTGCGTCAGGATGTTCTGGCTTCCGGTGTGGCCACGTGGGCAATACGTCATAACGGAGACGAGCCATCGCTGCTTTCATTGAATCCCTTAGCTATTTCCGTGAGTCAGCCGCAGTGGATTGGGGATGAAGCGTTGGATGCAACGCTCGGATGGAAAGCAAACGGCACATGGAAGTTGCTGGTAAATGAGTCAGGAGAATTGCGTAGCGGTTGGTCAACACGAGGAAAATACAATCGGCTCGGCGATGTCCGCTTTGACCTAGCGTTGCCCAGTGCGGAAGCAACGACACTAATTATCGACATGTCTGAGACACTTGTGCCCGTATTAACAAGTGGAGGTGTATCGGAATGGGAGGCATCTGACGAGGCTCGGCCTGACGGGGAATCAGTCGATTTGCCGATTGAAGAAGGAATGCGTCGTTGGGTCATCGAGCTCGGAGCAACGAGCCGATCGACTTTGCTCGTCCGTTCTGCCACGGCGCAGAAGTCGAGTCAAAAGGTGTCGTTCATCACCGAGAGTTTGCGTTACACGATATCTAGCTTCGGCATAAATCTAGATGCCTTGCTAACCGTGGACGTCAATGGCGATCCACTGGATCGACTGGAGTTACTTCTTGACGATGGCTTGTTTGTTCGGACAGCGACTTTGGATCAACAGCGTCTTTCCGTTGATACGCACGGCGATGAACAAAGAAGCGTAGATTTGATTTTTCCAGAGTTGTTATCCGGGCCTGGAAACGAGATACGAATTAGCGCTATTGCACCCTTGATTTCCAATCAGCAATTTCAGTTACCCGGTCTCACTGCTGCAAATGTCGTCTGGCGACAAGGGCAGCAACACGTGAGCATCAGCGATCATATTCAAATAAACGCCCTTGATCTTTTGGATGCCGTGCCTATTACACCGATTGAGCCCTGGGTGGAATCCTCCTTGTTGCGTTCATATCAAATGAATCAACCGGGTGCGCGGGTCTTGATGCAACTGAATCGTAAAGAAACAGATCTCCGCGTTCTTCAACACTCGGTTGTCAGAGTGGAAAGTAACGAGATGTATGCAGATTGCAGGGTGGATTTGTCTACATCGCATGGAAGAGTATACGACTTTCACTTTGCATTGCAGTCTGGTTGGATCGTTGATTCCGTCGAGATGATATCAGGTGCGGATGTCGAGTCTTTTGCCGTGCTCAACGGTGTGCTCAGTATCGAACTGGATGCACCGATAATTTCAGAATTGCCGACAGAGTTAGCAGTGCGTTGCCATCGGACAGTGGTAGATTCCAGATTCAACGGCTCAGATCTTAGAATCCTCGAACCAGTTGACGCAAGTGACACGCTAGCGACCGGGTCGTTGTCTGTAGATCAATCCATCCGACTCAGCATGTTAAATGACTCGGGGTTGCAACGCGTACCGACTGCTGATGAGGATGTGTCACCGGTCGTCTTAAGTTACCGCGTGAATCATGGATTGGATCTAACTGAGTTTCGAATCCATGCTCTGGAGTCACACTATGCAATTCAATCCACAACAGATGTTCTCTTTGAGTCATTTGGTGTGAGGGAGCGGTTTTCTATTTCAGTTTTGCCAGAGTCGAACCCGGTGGAACGCATCGAATTTCAATTATCCGGTACGGCTGCAACCGATATTCATTGGCAGTTAACAGATGCTGCGTCCAGCAACCAGATATCAGCCCAGTGGATTCCCGGTGTAGTCGGTGGTGGGAGATGGGAGGTTGTTTTTCGAGAGCC
>JAKUOW010000147.1 GCA_022451045.1 Pirellulales bacterium
GCCTGAAACTGTCTCCAGCCATCTGCAGCCGCAACATACAACTGCTCCCGCTTTTGATTCAGCTTTGCGAGGGCTGTTTCGACACTGGCAGGACGAAAACGGCAGACTGATTTCGTGGCGACTGGCAGCCCGTACTCCGGATCGGTCGTGTTCTTCGCCGGCAAGCCAGTCAAACTTGGCTGCTTCACCTGGGTCATCAGGAGGTGTTGCTTGTTTTAGTCGTGCCAAACCAATGTGTGTGTGCTCATGCCAGGTGATTCTGTCACTCCAAAGTGATTCACCGATCAGATTGTGATCGAAGCGGGGCAGCCAGTCCGTCTGGGTGAAGAAGTCGTTTAGCCGAACATTGCCCCATATTGACCACGACTGGTTTTCGATAAAGCGTTTTAGTTCCAGACTGGTGTTTTGGTCCTTTTCCTGATCCCACTCGTGTTCGTAATACTGTTCCAGGAAGTTGCGATCGCTGATGATTCCTAATTCACCGGTGAGTTGATAGCCGCCACCAAGAAGCTGGCGATGTTGCCAGAATAGGCGGCCACGGAAATCCTTTTCCGGAGCGAGCGTACGGCGTCCCGCACCGAGATTATCTAATCCGCTCTCATTGATCGCCCATGCATCAAACAAGCCACGTGCCGGTCCGGGGATATTAAACATGTCATCACGTTCATAGTCGAGCATTGTGCCAAACCCAAAGCCACGCTTGCTCATTATGTCTGTGCTGACAGTCCACTTCACACCTTCTGGAGCATCCTGTAATCCGAGAAGTTGATAGGCGTTCCAATCGAGTAGTAACTGGCCACCATAGACGCTGTCGCTCTTAACGCGAATGCGATCCATGTAATAAGTTGGCGACTGAAGATTGGTTGCCATCACCGGCCAGTAAAAGACTGGAACGCCGCCGACAAACAAGAAGTTATTCCGACTTGTTGCCATCAAGTTGTGTTTGTAACGCGGCTTTCCAGTTGCCGGATCGATCACAGGGCGACCGGTAACCGGATCCAGATCTGGTTTTGGAGTATCTTGTACTTCAACTTCCTCAGCTTGGAACCAGTACGTCGGAATACCCATTCGGCTGGATGTGAGTGCAGCACCGTAGGCTTTATAGGTTTGCTTGTTTACCTGTTGTATGACGTCTGCTTTGACTCGTAATACCCCATCGTATTCCGGAATAGGCGTCAGCATTTCCGCGTTAAGCACGACGGCCAGATCTCGAGTCAGGTCATAGTACATGCGATCGGCATAGATGATCCGGTCACCTTGCCGGAAGATTATGTTGCCTTCCAGGTATAACTCGATCGGTTGTGGGTTTCCGGTATTCTCGTTTTCCTGTAACTGATTGATTGATGGTCCCCAGACGACCATATTGTCTGTCTCGATACTAATCGTGCCGACCGGTCCAAGTTCGGCGACATTTATACCCTCGATCGTGGCGCGGATACCGGATTTAGCCAGTGCGATGCTGCCGTTCCCGGATGGATCCTGTTCGATCTTCAGACTCCAATCAACATTGCTGCGTCCTTCAATTAATACGCGATAATCACCAAGCGCAAGCGTCGTGTTACGTGCTGCAGTGTCTGATTGTGGCAATCCGCCGGTATTGGCAGGTGGTGTTTGATATGCCACTCCAGTTACTCCAGTGGGCACAACAGGCCTCCCACCTTTTCTTGCCAATACCCCACGGTTATACGTGTCTGAGGGGCTGCGAGGTGTAGGTAATTGTGCGTCGACGACCAACTGAAGTGGTTGGACGCTATAGAATCGATTGATCCACCAAGTCCCTTCAAACCGGACTTTACTATCCATCGAAGAGTGATACAGAGACTGTTCGAGGATACGGGTTGGTAATCCTTCGAAATAGGCAATGATCTTGGTGGGCAGGTCGGAGCTTTGTGCGGTCTTGTCAATCCAGATAATAGCATGTGGTGAAGTCGCCACCATTTCGTGCTGTCGCAGTTGAACATTATTTAAATGCCAAATCTGGTATTCACCAGTTTGCCACTGATAGCCTTCTTCCGCCCGAATCTGAATCGATGCTTCACCGGGAGGCATGGGAAAGCTTACATCCTGTGCAATGGCATGTCTGGCGAACCCACCAATCAGAATGAATAGACACAAGGTGCGCACCACATCTACAAAGCGGTATTTCCCGCGGAGATTTTGCCGCCAAATCTTATCCGGCGGTGTCGGGCTGTAAATGTTATCAAGGTGCAATGTGGTTCGGCATCCTTGTCAATTAATCGCAATAATTGCAGGCGCACGGAGGGCGCATACTGTTTCCAGCGGCGGGGATTATAGGAAGACTGGGAAAGCGTGTAAATGTTAGCTTTCCACCCGTTTGTGGTGGCCGGCAGCAGCCAGCAGATAAATAACGGGCAAAACGGGTGCTCTCATACGCATATCCGTCCAGTAAAACGCATGCACAAGACAAAAAGCCAGTAACATGCATAGTCCGATACGCCAAATTGGCTCATTAAGATGATGTCTTATCATGAAAACACTGATAAGAGCAGCCAAACTCCATGTTGCATACCAGATTCCGGTTGCCATCCGCAGCCATGTATTTCGAAGACTGGCATTCGAGCCAGTCACATTTGGTGTGAATTGCCAGAATCTACCAAGTCGGAACAACATAGCATATGCAAAATCTGCTGGGCGACTGGAGATGTAATGCCATGCGACTTGATAGGTAAATGCATCCAGCTCCGCTTCAGATCGCTCGATAAGGTTATTTTCGGCACTGGTATTCCATAAATCGGATGACCAAAAATCAACTTGTGGGTCATCGCTGAATGCAAATCGACTGACACCGATATCAAATTCAGCAGCAGTCCACGGAGTGTCGCTGGAATCACTCCGGATGTAGTCGTAAAAGAGCGGGTTATTGGCAAGCAGAAGTGTATAGCCACCATGCGTTGTCGCCAGTATTGGTCGCTCGTGCGAATTGTAGTTTCTTACCACCCATGGAGTGATAACGAAAATCATCGACAACGAAATAAGCAAACACTGTTTGATGCGAGATCCGATTGAATCCTGTTTTCGCAACAGCAGCCAAAGCAATGAAAATGCTGCGAAAACGAAAAACGTTGGTCTACATAGTGCCGCGAGTCCCAGTGAAAGCCCGGCACCGATTTGATTTGTCGGTCTCGTTAGATCTTTGCTAAGAAAGAGGATTGAAACGACTGCGAGAAAAACCGCAAGTGTCTCTGTCATTATCTGAGACGATTGATTTACCAATATGGGATCGAGGGTTACGCCAACAACAGCAATTAAACCGTAATGGCCAATGCCAGCTGACTGTGCGAGCGCATACACAATGACGATCATGCCGATGCCCAACATCCAATGTAAAAAAATCACTTGCGTATTACTGACTTCGGAAGTCGGTGAGGTGTATGCAAGTAAAAATGGGTAAAGCGGGGGGCGAAAAGCAACAGCCCGAGGATCATCGGAATCTGTATTGAGTCCGTAGACTTGATGGTTACGCACGTTGTTGGCGATCTCACGGTAATTATCGACGTCTGTACTCATGTTGTCATTCAAGAGGATCAGTACAAACAGACGGACGGCCGCGCACGCAATGATCACCATGATCCCGGTGGTCACCGGAGCAATTGGCTTTGCATCATTGGATAGATTCATTGCTGCAGTCCAAAGAGAACGATATTTACTCCGAGCCGTCCGGCGTCGCGAGTTATGTACCCTTTGCATTCAAGAGAGATCTGATTTTCAAGTGCACAGCTCAAGTCAAACGGAGAAAAGACAACAGCCGTTCTGCCGCCAATTGTTATTGCTTCTAAATTAGGGACTACACGGGATTCAGTGGATCTAGCTGGTTCGTCGTTTTCCCGCTCAGCAGGCTCGCGCAACGTGACCTGACGGATCGTAAATCCACCGAATTCATCGCTGAAGATTGGGTGACTTATCGGCATACGGGTCAATTCATTGCCAGGGAAGATTTCAGACATCTCTCGTTTAAAAGCGGTTGCAAATTCATCACTTGCACAGATGGAATCACCAAATACAAACCCACCGCGTTGTATAAAGGTCTTGATCAATTGTCGCTGTGCAGGGCTAAAGGTGAAACCGCGTCGTCCGTGAATAAACAGGATCGGATAGTCGAACAACTCTTCGGATTCACCGAGTAACCGGCGGAAAGTGCTGACGCGAATTTCACTCTGTTTTTGTAAGGTCAGCAACAGGTTTGAGAGAGCGTTCGGCGCATCATCTGATCCACCGGCATGATTTACTTTTGGAATTCTAAGCACACCGCGGGGTACATCGATTTTGCTGGCGTCAGCCAAATCGTAACGTGGTCGATCCAGCTTTTGTTGTAACTGTCTATTCGTCGCATAAGCCAGAACATTGGTGCCGATGTTGATTCGTTGTTGCACCTCATCCTCAACATTTTGTGGATAGTTTTCGTCACGGTAGGGATTATCCAATTCCCAATAACACCCTAAGTCGACACGAGAGTAGATGATATTGGTTCGACAACAGACATCGACGCCCTCTAATTCACCAACGAAGCGGGGATCGATTCGCTTGTCTGCATACCACACTGCGTGTTCCGGTGGTAAAGGCTTAAGTGGCGCATTGGGGAACATTTCTTGCATCAGTCGCCTGAATTCCAAATCGAATTCTTCATCACGGCAGCAGGCTTCTACAAAGAGAAATCCGCCGCTGTTTACATATTGAACCAACCGGTCTTTCTCGGCATCTGTTAATTGAAGTGACTGATAACCACTAATGAACAGTACAGGAGTCTCTAGTAAGTCATTTACATTGGCCAGCTTGATATCAATCGTCTGCCAAGTGAGGTCCATTTCCCACCGCTTTTCGATATGTTGCGTGATGTTTTGAAGCGCCTGGGGATGTTTGTTCCAGTTATCACTGTTAGCGTTCCCATACTGCATTCGTGAAACGACAACGGGTCTGCGACCTTTGGACAGGAACAACAGTGAAAGTGATGTGGCAACAGGTGGATGATTCTCTCCGTGGCTGGTTCCAACCCATCTACCGGAGAAACCATCCTGCAGATTCAGCAGTACTTCGGCTCCGTTTCTATACCAGTCTGATTTGCCGATGAATCGCTGGCCTAACAGACGCCCGACGCGCTCCGTGCCATACATGTAATAATAAAAAGCCTTGTCACCTGTCAGCGGATTACCGCGGATGGACAGATTCTTGGCAAGGAATGCCAGACCGCGACGTACTGCTTCCTGTGGTGCGGTAGCTGTACAGCAATCTACAACTCCGTTAGTGATCCGATCTTCTAGGTTGCCAAGTTTTCCGTTTGAAATTACCAATGAACTGACACCGGCACATGTCATGCTAATGGTGGAGCCTTCAAGTGCATTGTAATTCCAACCGCCATCGGGTCGCTGTCGTGCTAGCCAGTAATCACGAGCACGTTTCCATACGACTTCATCAATTTTCAGTCCAAATCGTTCTGCTTCATGAAGTGCGAGTAGTGCAAATTGGCTGTTGGACGGATCGTTTGCTAAGTGCTGATTCCCGTATCCCCACGCTCCGTTAGGGTTTTGAGCATTGACCAACCAAACCGTGAGCTCCTTGATGCGAACCCGGTGTTGCTCAGGGTTGGCCTGGCAAAAGACCATCAGCATTAGCGAGTTCACATATGTTCGATTTGAGAGTTCGCTATTACGTAGATGTGTTAAGGCGAGTTTCACGTGATCATCGTTGAGCGACACACCTGCGTTGATCAAAGCAAGCGTACAAAGCGCGGTGACTCCGTTGTCGAATGAAGGTACCTCGGGCCACCGCCCATCATTCTGTTGAGTCTTCTTTAGGTACTCGACGCCTTTACTGATTGCAGACCTTACCTGCTCGGCTGAAACATCTGCACGGCAAACCGGTGCACCAATCAGGGGTAAAGTAAAGATAAGCAGAAATAAAACAGATCGATGCATGATCATCCAGATTTGGTGGCGTTAAGGTTCACAATCCAGTTCATATAATTATCGCTGAAGAACACGGTTAAATCGAGACGAAGCATACATCCAGCTTACCCAGTTCAACATTTGTTGAATTCGACCACACAAAAAACGACGAACCGATAGAATTGTGATTAGCTTGGATATCGACCATTCATTGGTACATTGGCCAACAGTTCATCTGAAAACTTGAAGATGGCACCACCGTTTGGCCATAGAACACAACGAACAGAATTGACGAGAGAGAACCGTGGCATCCCAACAGAAGAGCCTAAATGAAATTCTGCAGGAATTCCGTCAGCATCGATTAGTGATGCAGCAAGAGCTGCAAAAAGTAATCGTAGGACAGAACGAAGTCATCGAACAAATATTTGCGGCCATTTTTACCCGCGGGCATTGCTTGCTTGAAGGTGTACCTGGTTTAGCGAAGACATTGATGGTGAGTACATTGGCCAAGATCCTCGATGTATCCTTCAATCGAATTCAGTTCACACCTGACTTAATGCCGTCAGATATTACGGGTACTAATGTGCTCGAGGAAGATGATTCCGGACGACGTAGCTTTAGATTTATGGAAGGCCCGATTTTTAGCAATATTCTGTTGGCTGACGAAATCAACCGAACACCGCCCAAAACACAAGCGGCATTACTTCAGGCGATGCAGGAGCGTGAAGTGACCGTCGGCGGTACCACGTTCGATTTACCGAAGCCGTTCTTCACCATTGCGACACAGAATCCAATTGAGCAGGAAGGTACGTATCCACTGCCCGAAGCACAACTCGACCGTTTTATGTTCAACATTAAAGTGGATTATCCTACGGCTGATGAAGAAGTACGCATTCTAGCCGCCACATGTCGAAATGAGACACCGGAGGTGAATAAGGTCCTGAGTGCCAAGGCCATCGTCAATCTACAGAAACTGGTTAATTCAGTTGCAGTCAGTGAACACATCATCCAATACGTTTCCAATCTGGTTCGTGCCACACGCCCTGGAGATGCAGAGTCGCCGGAATTCATCAAGGAGTTTGTCGATTGGGGAGCAGGGCCGCGTGCCGGACAATTCCTGATCCAAGGTGGTAAAGCTCTGGCAGCGATGGATGGTCGGTTTAGCGTTGCCATCCAGGATGTCCAAAAAATTGCCGTACCTGTTCTACGACATCGAGTGGCAACAAATTTCCACGCTCAGGCGGACGGGATGACTTCAGAGGATGTCATCGCGCAGTTGTTAACGGCGATTCCCGAACCAGCAGTATCTAAATTCGAATAGTGCGTGCTTAAATGCCATCTGTAGAATCGTATCTCAAACCCGAAGTGATCAACCAAATCAAACGGTTAGATCTACGCGCGCAGTTTGTCGTCCGTGGTTTTCTACAGGGTCTGCACTCGAGTCCATATCAGGGCTTTAGCGTGGAATTTAGCGAGCATCGCAAATACACATCGGGCGATGATCCAAGTGATATCGACTGGCTTGTTTATGCGAAGACCGACAAATACTACGTCAAGAAATTCGAAGCAGAAACCAATATCACCGGTTATCTCGTCATGGATCTAAGCGAATCGATGGCGTACACATTTGAGCAGGAACTTTCAAAGTTCGATTATGCAATTTGTCTTGCGGCCTCACTTGCCTACATGATGATCCACCAGCAGGATCCGGTCGGGCTGATTACGTTTGATGAAAAAATCCGCGACTGTTTACCCCCAAGATCCAAACGTACGCAGCTTGCAAATATTCTTTCAGTGTTAACCAAGTTAGAACCGAGCGGTCAAACCGATGTCGCTTCGAGTCTGGTGCAATTGGCGGCTATGATGAAACGCAGTAGTTTGGTCATGGTATTTTCAGATTTGCTCGTGGATACGGAAGAGGTTACGCGTTCCTTGCGGCAGCTTAGGCATGGTGGTCATGATGTGATCTTGTTCCATATTCTAGATGAGGCAGAAGTATCATTTCCATTTAATGGACTTGTCGAATTGGAAGACCCGGAGTCGCGGGAAAAGCTGACCATTGATGCTGCCAGTTTCCGGCGGGATTACGAAATACAGATCACAGAGTTTCGTGAACAGTACCGACAGCAGTGCCAGCAAGATGGTATCGACTATGTAGCACTGGATACGAGTATGCCATTTGATAAAGCACTAATGGAATACTTGTTAAGTCGACGTTCTAGATTTTAAGGGCTGCATTTTCAGGATAGCGAGATGACATTTCTCAATGCATCCATTTTGATCGGTGCAGTGCTGGTTGCCATTCCGGTTGTCCTGCATCTGCTAATGCGCCGGCAACCGCAATTGGTTACGTTTCCCGCACTTCGTTTCGTACAACAACGTCGTATATCTAATCAGCGAACATTACGACTACGTCACTGGCTATTGCTGGTGGCAAGGTGCTTGCTAATAGCACTGCTCGTTCTCGCCTTAGCCGGACCGACTGTTGATCTGGCTAAGGGTGGCAGCTGGGTAACTATCGGAATCATCTTTCTCGCTTTCTTTCTGTTGGCGGTCACTGCAATTTATTCATGGAGCATCCCGCTTTCTAAATGGCTTTCGATTCTTCTTACAATCGCTGCGATCGCTGCGTTTTGTGTGGATGCGTTCCTTGCTTTTAAGGCACTAACGACTGAACAAGGTGCAGCCATGGGAGATACCGATGCTCCAGTGGCAGCTGTTCTGGTGTTTGATACTTCAGCTCGCATGATGTACACCCATGAAGATCAGACGCGACTAGAGGTGGCACAGGAGCTGGCGGCCTCATTAATTCGCAAGTTGCCCGATGGCAGCCAGATCGCGATTGCGGATTTATCTCCGCGAGCACATACCTTCAGCGTTGACCGTGCAGCAGCGGAAGACGCAATCAGTCAACTCAAGGTGACGTACAACAACGTTGGGCTGGATCATGCGCTGGGTCAGTCGCTCGATCTGCTGACTACCTCTCAGCTTGAACAGAAAGAGGTCTATGTATTTACTGACATGGCTCAGTCTGCATGGAATGGTGTAAATGCCGGTTTAGCCAGACGATTCGAGGAACCAGAAAAGACACCGCTTTATCTACTGAATGTAGCTGCCGAAGAAATTAAAAATGCCGGACTTGGTGATGCGGAGTTGTCTCAGTCAGTGATTACGGCTAGCAGCCAGGTCGAAATTTCAGTCGACGTGTTTCGTGAAGGAGAGATTGCATCCAGAAGTATTGAACTGTGGCTGGAAAAGCAGGATTTAACACTCCCGGTTGTCATGGATGACAAATTGCAGACGCCAGAGCTCATGAAACGTGGTGAGCAGGAAGTGGTGTTTGAGGGTCAGCCGGAAGATCGAGTGTCCAGTCGCCGCACGTTTGTAATTTCGGATCTGCCGCCGGGAAGGCATCATGGTCAGATTCGAATTGTTGGCAGTGATGGATTTATGCTGGACAACGTTCGGCACTTTACCATTGAAGTGCGAAATGCGTGGCCGATATTAATCGTTGCACCCGATGGTGTCGCAACCCGATTTCTGACGCAGGCCATTTCACCCTTGAAACAGCTTGAGGCTGGTACGTCACAATTTCAGCCTGATGTGGTAAGGCAATCGGAATTCGTTACACAACAACTGACTCAGTATTCGTCTGTTTACTTTATTGATCCAGCACCGTTAACCAATGATCAATGGGCGGCATTAAACCAATTTGCCAACCTTGGTGGTGGCATCGCCATTTTCCTCGGTAACAATGCCGATCCGAATCAGGATCTCGCACAATCTTTTGCGTCTCCACTCATCGGTGCGACGGTGGGACGTCAATGGCGAGGTGAAGCAGATAACTTCTTTGACCCAACGGATCCAACTCATGGCAGCCAGGTGTTTTTTAGAGAGCTTGACGGCTCCGTGCCCTGGAGTGCGTTTCCGATTTTTCGGTATTGGTCTCTGGATAACCTTGCTGAAACGGCACGCGTAATCATACGTAGCAGTGATTCCCGTCGTCCTCTGTTGATTGAAAATGTTGTTGGTAAGGGCCGGGTGTTGA
>JAKUOW010000148.1 GCA_022451045.1 Pirellulales bacterium
CAGATCCTTTCCTCCATCGGCAGCCAGTACGCCATAGTACAGGTCTACCATGTCTTGCATATCTGTTAGCGGTTTAACGGATTTAACCGTTGCACCTGCACTGGCTAATTGATCAGCTGCTTCGCGTGTCGCACGCCTAATTGCTGGTGACGGCGTAAAGTAGCCATCATCTTCAAAATACACGATCTTGAGATTCTCGATAGCGACCTCCTCAGGATCGCCAAGTGGTGCAGGTATATCACATACATGCTGAGCATCATCATAGTTTCCGTTCATTACGCGTAACGCTATCGCCAGATCGTCAACCGACCGCGACATCGGACCAGGCTGAAAGAGCATGGACTCCATGCCATGCAGATTTCCTTGACAGCCATGAATCGGAAGCCGGCGTTCGGTCGGCTTAATGGTGTGAATGCCACAAAAATGTGACGGCACGCGTAAACTGCCACCCAGGTCACTCCCGAGCCCGAGCATAGAACCCTGAGATGCAATAATCGCTGCTTCGCCTCCGCTGCTACCACCGGGAGTCCTGTCGCTGTCCAACGGATGAATAGAACGCCCGTAGACCGGATTAACGCATTCATGCCAAATCATGAGCTGAGGAATATTGGTTTTCCCGAGAATAACAGCTCCGGCTTCCCGCATACGCTGTACGATTGGATTGTCGCGACGATGCGATTGATTTAACGTCGTAATCCCAATCGTCGAGGCCGTTCCTGCTACGTGAAAGCACTCCTTAATCGTAACTGGCACACCGGCAAGCGGACCGACTGGTTCCCCAGCGGCGACCTGTTGGTCGATTCGTGCAGCATCCTCTAACGCCTGATCAAAGCATTTGATCACCACTGCATTCAAACCATCGTTTACTTCCTCGATTCGATCGATGTGCGCAGCGACAACATCTCTGGCCTTCCATGTTGACGCCGATACATTGGCAACCGTTTCACGAATTGTCGAGCCAATATAGGTCATGGTCGTTCAATGCCATAAAGTGGGCCAAGTTTGCCATACAAGTAGTCAACGAGATGACTGTGAGATAGCGGATTACCCGTTACTCTTTCAATCAACTCGCTTGCTGAATAACAGCGACCCGGTTTATGGATTTTCTCAACCAACCAATCTTTTAGGGGTTGGAATTCACCACGTTCAAACTGCTGATGCAGTCCGCCGAGTTCTTCGTCCGCCTTATCAAATAGCTGCGCGGCGTACAGATTACCAAGCGAATAAGTCGGGAAATAACCTATAAGGCCAGCACTCCAGTGAATATCCTGCATGACACCGTCCGCATCGTTCGGTGGCGTAATACCGAGATAGTGCTGGTACTTTTCACTCCATGCACCCGGGAGATCCTCTACCGATACATCACCGGACATAAAAGCCTGTTCAAGTTCAAATCGGATAATGATATGTAGGTTATAGGTCACCTCATCCGCTTCCACCCGGATTAATGAAGGTTGGACGTTGTTGATCGCAAAGTAGAAGTCACTCAACGCCACGGCCTGAAGCGAATCAAAGTTATCCTGAGCCTTTGAATACATGTGCGTCCAAAATGGCAAACTACGGCCAACTTGATTTTCCCACATGCGAGATTGAGATTCGTGGAATCCAAGTGACAAATACTCACCCGGTCCAGTCCCGTAATGGTCACCTCGCAGTCCCTGGTCATAAATTCCGTGGCCGGCTTCATGTAGGATTCCAAAAAATGCCATTGGGAAAAAATGTTCGTCGTATCGTGTGGTGATACGCGTGTCATCCGGTCCCATCTCGGTGCAGAACGGGTGGTGAGTCACATCGAGCCTACCGCGTTCGAAATCAAAGCCGATCGCCGCTGCAGCCATGGTGCCAAATGACTCCTGGGCACTGGCAGGATAAGATCGGGTCAAAATCGAGGTATCAGGTCGGTTTGCTGACTCACTGATGGCTTCCACAAGCGGAACAAGGTCCTCACGTAGTCCTTCAAGGACACTTCGCACATTGGATGTCTTTTCGCCTGGTTCAAAGTCATCCATCAGTGCATCGTAAATGCAATCGTCATATCCAATTGCCTCAGCCTGCTGACGCTTTAACTCGATGATTCGTTTTAGATAAGGCGCAAATGCAGGAAAATCATCTGCTGCCCTTGCATCAACCCACGCCTGCTGGCCTTCGACCTCTGCACGCGTAATATTTTCCACCAAGTCCTGCGGCAGTTTGGTTAACTTATCAAAACTTCGTCGTGCTTCCCGCAGGACAGTCGCCTGATCACTATGTGGATCCTGTTCGCCCACTTGCTGCTCTGCTTCCGCGAGCCAGTCACCAACACGAGGGTCTGTGCGCATTTTGTGTAGCAAGCCGGAGACGTAAGTCATTTGTTCCGCCCGGTAAGCACCACCACCTTTGGGAAGTTTCGTGCGTTCATCCCAACCAAGTAACGAATTAATCGAGCCTACTAACTGAGTTTCCTTGAGATGCTCTACAAGACTGTCATACGCGGTCATCATGTTGCCTCTTTTGATATTTGAAGATTTCGTTATCGGCTACCAACCGATTTCGAATTTCTGTGTACTCGCCTAGTTTGCTTACCGAAATAAGATATCGTATCCCACCCAGAAAATCGCAGCGTCTACAAATGCATGGCTGATCCAAGCGGAATACAAGTTGCCTGATCGATTATAAATCCATGCCCACACTGCGCCGCCGACGGCAACACCTGTGGAAAACACGTAGGTCATCCAGTTCTCAAATCCGAAAAACATCCCGAGAACAATTACGTGATGCGCCATGAATCCGATACTGGAAATAGCAATAGCTTGACCAAGTGACCGATGCTGCAGGAATCGCTTAAACACGAACCAGCGCCAGTAGTATTCCTCCATTGCCGAGTGAATCAGGCAATAGAAAGCTGCGAGAGCTGTATACGCGGCCACACTATTAAGCTGAAATCCTTCGACCTTGGAGGTTACCTGCTCGTCGAGCAAGGACATAATTCCTGCGTTGGGTTTTAGAGCCAATTGGTATATGCCAACGATAAGTGCCAGTGCAAGTAGGCCAAATAATACTCCCATCGAAACACCCGCTGCGCGAGGCCGATGGACACCAAGTTGCTCTTTGTTTACTCGTAGCACAATCCAGACTGGCAATCCAAATTGGATCGTTTTACCGATACTAAATACCATCCCCTGAACCAAAGAAGATGTACCGTCGAGCACCATAAAATAGAGCACGGTGAGCACTGTTGGATAACAGACGGCGAACCACAGCACCTTGCGGCTTACGATGGCCTGGGCATTATCTATTTCAAGCGGTTCATTCATAGCAAGCGATTGTAACAGAGTCATTCCATCGCAGTGGGTAGGCAAACAACGATGGTCATTTAATCGTCAAAGTAAGCGGAAATACCATTCAAAAAATAAGTTTTTCCAAGCGTCCCAAATCGTATTCTTGGCCTATGAAGGAAGGCACGGTAACGGTATAGTTTCACGCACTATAGGGGGGGAAATCTGTAGCCTGTTTGTCAATTCAAGATAAAAAACAGCAAGAAAATGAACCTAACACAGTACGGTATCACCGTTCAGGAAATCCATCGAAACTTAGCACCGGCTGAACTATACGAGCACGGTGTCCGGTTTGATGGTGCCCAGATTGTATCAAGTGGTGCACTTGCTACAACTTCTTTCGAAAAGACAGGGCGTAGCCCTAAAGACAAACGCGTCGTCGAGAACGCATCAAGCAGCGATGACATCTGGTGGGGCAAAGTAAATATTCCGCTGTCGTCAGATTCGTTCGATCAGAATTACGCTATCGCTGTTGACTATCTGAACACATGCAGCCAGATATATGTATTCGATGGATTTGCAGGCTGGGATCCGAATCACCAACTTAAGATTCGAATCATCTGTTCCCGACCCTACCATGCGTTGTTTATGAACAATATGCTGATCCGCCCAACGCTCGAGCAACTCGAAGAATTCGGCGAGCCCGATTACGTGGTATTTAATGGTGGTGCACAGCCTGCCGACACGACCGTTGAAGGTGTCGAAACAAATACAAGTGTCGCACTGGACTTCGAAGAAAAGAGATTTGTCATACTCGGCACCCAATATGCTGGTGAGATGAAAAAAGGTGTCTTCACCATCATGCATTACCTGATGCCAAAGGCCGGTGTCTTGTCCATGCACTGCAGTGCGAACGAAGGTGCGGACGGTGATGTCGCTCTATTCTTCGGACTTTCCGGCACGGGTAAGACGACACTATCAGCCGATGCCAGCCGTGCATTAATCGGCGACGATGAGCACTGCTGGACAGACGATGGCATTTTCAACATCGAAGGTGGTTGCTACGCAAAGACGATCGACTTATCCGCCACGTCCGAACCGGAGATTTATCAAGCCATTCGTTTTGGTACCGTCCTTGAAAATACCGTTAACGACCCGGTAACTCGCAAAGTCGATTACAGTGATACGTCTCTTACGCAAAACACGCGTGCCAGTTATCCGATCGAGTACATTCCCAATGCAAAGATCCCGTGCGTGGGAGGACATCCTAACAACATCATTTTGCTTACCTGCGATGCCTTTGGGGTGCTGCCGCCAGTTTCCAGGCTGACACCGGAACAAACGATGTACCACTTCATCAATGGATACACAGCCAAGATCGCCGGAACGGAAATGGGTATTAATGAACCGGAGGCAACATTCTCCGCTTGTTTCGGTGACGCATTCCTGGTGATGCACCCAACCGTTTACGGAGAGCTACTTGCTGAAAAGATGGAATTGCACGGTGCCAGCGCATGGCTGGTGAACACCGGTTGGATTGGCGGTGCATACGGCAGGGGCAATCGAATTAGCCTCAAATACACTCGAGCAATTATCAACGCGATTCATGCCGGTGCACTAAACCATGTATTGACCGTAACGGACGACATATTTGGCCTTGCCATACCAACGGCTGTACCAGACTGCCCTGCAGAAATCTTGATTCCAAGAAATACATGGGAAGACAAGAAAGCATATGATGAAACTGCAAAGAAGCTCCGACAGCTATTAAACGCAAACTTTGCAGAGTATGCTCATCCGGTTGATGTGGCGAACACTCCGATCCGTCGAAACGTTGCTTAACCGCACTGCAAGTTCAATTCATATCCATGACATCGCAGCACAATCCCTTTGACCTAAATCGGATCAAATCTGAGGCTCCCGTAAACGATCTCTATTACTTTTCGTCATGCGCTTCGACAAACACAGAGGCTCTGAATTGGGCCCGCGGGCATGATTGCAACAACTCAAAGTTGCTTCCAGCTTTGTTCATTACCCCGAGTCAGACAGCTGGTAGAGGGAGAGGTTCTCACTCATGGTATTCCAATGACGGTGCCTTGACCTTTTCTATGTTGATGTGCGTAAGTAAACAAAACGCAGTTGCACTCGCAGCTCGCGTCGGCCTTGCTATTTGTGAAGCGGTCGATCGCGTAATCACGACGCATTCGTCACTAGCATGCCAGTTAAAATGGCCAAACGATGTGTTTCTTGACAGTCAGAAACTTGGTGGCATTTTGATTGAAAGTCCTGAAACCGGTGTTTTTGTTATCGGAATTGGACTAAACGTTAACAACTCAACGGCAAGTCTTCCGGAGATGGTGTCCAATGAGTCGATCAGCATTATCGATACAATCGGTAGTCCTGCCGATATAAACGGTCTGTTAGTGAACATCATCCAACTTGTTCACGAAAAAACGACCACGGATGGATCAAATCCCACTGATATCTCGGCCGCATGGCAACAGCGTTGTATGTTTTATGGTACGACGGTATGCCTAGAATCAGGTTCCGGTCTCGTCACTGGTGTATGCCATGGCGTAGATTCAAACGGTGCTATTCTCATCGGCGTAAACGATGGAATTATGCCGTTTGTAAACGGAACAATTCGGCCTGTTTAAGCGTAGTAAACGCATAGCGTTTGCGTCTCGCTGTTCCCGAAAATCTCCGGTCATATCTCGCTTAAATCCGGCGCAAACAAACTCAGACGATCTGAGGACGCCGGGCTTCATTGTTATATACAACTACCTGACAATAACCAGAAACCAGCCATGTCATCTGAAGCGTTAAAAACTGAAATTGACGTAACCGACCAACCATCAGCAGAAACTAGACGACAGAATCGCGTCGCCCTGTTAGCATTCGTGATTAGCGGCTTTTTTGCGCTCGTATACGAAGTCTGTTGGATCCGGAAATCCTCACTGGTCATGGGCACAACAGTGCACGCAGTGAGTACCGTTCTGGCTGTTTTCTTTTTAGGCCTCGCACTAGGTAATGCGTATTTCGGTCGCAAGACACGGCATACGACGGAACCATTAAAACTCTACGCCAAACTGGAAATCGCTACAGGTATCCTGTTGGTCCTTTCCGTATTCCTACTGCCGCTTGTCGACAGCCTTTATGGCATGATGTACACGACTGAACCGTTAACAGCATCCGGTGAAGATGCCGCCGGTGGTGTGGCGCAAACAGGAGTGTTTTCCACTATCCTAAGCCGTAGCATGCGGGCTCTGTTGATCGCGATCTGCTTACTACCACCGACCTTTACGATGGGCGGTACACTGCCACTGATCACTAGGCATTTCGTGAGATCCGATGGTCAAGGTATTCTTCATTCGGTCGGCTGGCTCTACGCACTCAATACGATTGGTGCTGCCATTGGCACCGCAGTCTGTGGCTTTTTCCTCATGCCCATGCTTGGGGTCAACACATCGATTTACATTGCTGCCGCTGGTTATATCGCTATTGGTGTACTTATTTACTCCATGAAGTTTCAGGCTAGCGAAGAGTATATAGAAATCCAGTTTGAAGATGATGAGGACGACCAGTGGGAGAACGACGAAGAGGAAGTAGAAGAAGACATCGTTGACCACGAATCAAGCTATCAGGATTCAGACGATGGAGACTCGGATTCATTAGATGACGATGAATACTTCGACGATGATGAAGACGATGAGGGTCACAGCCTGTCCTTTGACGTGGCTCCGGAAAAGGTCTTCGCATTTGCGATTTTCATCAGTGGGTTTGCTGCGCTGGCAAACGAAGTAATCTGGACTCGCTTTTTAGCGCTTCTCGTTGAAAACACCGTCTATACGTATACGTTGACCCTGATGGCCGTACTATTGGGCATCGTCATCGGAAGTTTACTCGCATCGATGCTCCCGGATCGCCCGGAGCGGTCTGCCTTACGCGTCGGACTCGCAATCGGTGCCGGTGGATTGCTATCGATTGGAATCATGCTAATGCCATCACCGTATTGGTCCATGATTCAAGATATGGTTGGCAGAGACAGCCTGTTTGGTCAGTTTGCCATTGTTTGTGTTGTCATGCTATTGCCGATGATTCTTGCTGGGATGACGTACCCACTGGCGATCCGTGCCGTTACGCATCATGCATCTCACACGGGTGCCAATGTTGGCAAGATGTCAGCTATCAACACGGCTGGCGCTATTATTGGTTCACTTCTGATGGGATTCATTATCCTGCCGATGTGGGGAACACAGGTGTCCATTCTCTTAACCACAGGCATCAGTATTTTTGCTGCGGTAATTATCTGGCTCCTTCTGGAAGATGAAAAAACGCTGCCTTGGCGACTGCCGTTCATCCTGATATTTGCAGGAATGTTTGTTTACGTTTCACGATTCGTACCAAAAGAACAGATCGTATTTGACCACCTTCAAGTCGGCACGAGCGAAGTTGTACATGCTGTAGAAGGTTGGAGCGGCTTCATTACTGTGGAAGATCAGGGTGGCGAAACAGTACTCAAAATTAATCGAATGTTCCAAGGTTCCACACGCCAAACTCAACAAGGCACTGCAGCACATATTCCGGCAATCCTTCACGGCCAACCGGATGAAGTTCTCGTAATCGGGCTCGGTGCTGGCCAAACTGCCGAACGGTTCCTGATGCACAACCCAAAACACCTGGACATCGTTGAAATTGAAGATCCGATGATGCTGTTCGATGTGATCGTTGATCCGGAATTCAATTCCCAGCGTCGTGAATTGACGATCAAAGGATTCAATGCGCAGGAATGGGTTCTACCCGGGTTTCAAGACGGACGGCTGCGTGTGATCTGGGATGATGGCCGTACGTACGTACGTCACGCGAATCAACAATACGACGTCATATCCGTTGAAGTCGGACAAGTGTTCCGTCCGGGAGTGAGCGCATTTTACACTCGTGAATTCTATCGGGATGTAAAAGAACGGTTAAAGGACGATGGTGTCGTCTCACAATTCCTCCCGTTAGAGTTTCTTGGAAAAGAACAGTTTGCCAAAGCCGTACGGACGTTCGTTCGAGAATTCCCGGATAGTCAACTTTGGTATAACACCAGTGAATTGCTGATGATCGGTTCAAAGTCACAACGCGGCGTCAAAGGAAAACAACCTTGGTTAACCGCCGGCCGGCTTGGTAAAGCGCTGCTTACGCGTAACCCGGATGGTAGTCGAACGGCTGTCCAAAAGGATCTGGTCTTTAGCTACTGGGGTGGTTATCGCAACAATTTGACCAATCCAGACGTGTTTCTTGGCGGATTCCTGATGGGGTCCAAGGGTCTCGCAGCACTAGCTGATGACGGAGGAGTGTACACCGATGACCATCCAGAATTGGAATACTTCCGACGAGAGAATCTCGATTACCATCGTCCAGTCGTCGAGTTACTCAGGGATAACCTTGAAGATGTCACCACCATTATTCCGAAAATCAGCGACGGATCAGCAGGTAGTGCGCATGTAATTCGAGAAAAGAACCTCAATCACATCATCGCCAAGCAGTTTACCGACACCGCCCGGCAAATCTACATTGCAGGCGACACAAACATCAACATGGCAATGCAGGCAATTGCACTTGGTGAAGATAAGAATGTTGTGCAACCGCAAATTGACGTCGGCATGCAACTACTTAAAGAATCAATAGCGTATATGAAATACGCCGAAAACCTTTTGCCGGAATTCACCGAAGCAACATTCAATCGATCTGCCATGTTGGAACGACTTCAACAATTAGCGCCACAATTGGCCGATCCAAGTGTCGAAGTGGAAGTGGTATCGGCTGCGATTCTTGCACAGCATTACGACGAAGAAACGCGCGCTTGCCTTTTAAAGACGGTGCAAATCGACCCGGATCATAACCTGGCACACAATAAACTTGCGACACGGTGGCACATGGAAGCAGGTACGACTGGCAATAAGGATGAATACATGTTTGCTATCTCAAATGCCATCTTGCATTACCGCAATGGAATTGCGGCCTTCCTGCCCGAAGATGTTGAAATCAAAGGCTCAAACCCAAACCTAACAATTAAAGGGCGTGATGTAAAAGATGAGGTGGATGACGAGGCAACATCGCTTCATCGGCTGGCGATGATTCTCTCGATGTCTCCCGACGACGGACTGCGTGACCCAGTTATGGCTCGAAAGTTAATCGACATTGCTGCCAAAATCGAAGGTACCGATGAGAGTTTCAACCATGGATTTATTAGTGCAGCGGTGCATGCAGCCGAGGGTAATTTTGAGCAAGCACGTCGAGTCCTCACGCAATTTGGATTACGTATGAATGATGCAATGAATCAACTGCAGTCAGATACGAGTAACGCTGCACAACAGCAACTAGAACAAATGAACCGCATGTATGACGGAATACAGGCTCA
>JAKUOW010000149.1 GCA_022451045.1 Pirellulales bacterium
ACTCGACGATGGTCTGTCGGAAGCGATCGGTCAGCATCCGAGTAATATGACCAGGGGACCCGCCGCCAATCGTGTTTCCATCAACCTTAACCACGGGCACGACTTCGGCAGCACTTCCGGTTAAGAAACATTCATCAGCCGCATAGACTTCGTCCAACGTCATCGTGCATTCGACAACCTCAACACCTGCAGATTCAGCAAGTTCCATGACTGATCGCCGTGTGATTCCGTCCAGCACACCAGCTTCAATCGGAGGCGTAAGCAATTTGCCATCTCGCACGATGAAAATATTATCGCCCGTGCACTCCGCCACTTCACCATTATGATTGAGCATGAGTGTCTCGACGCAACCCGCCTCCAACCCCTCAATTTTGGCGAGAATGTTGTTTAGGTAGTTTAGCGACTTAATCGTTGGATCCAGAGCCTGTGGATGATTGCGAATCGTCTTAGCCGTTATGATTTCCAGTCCATTTTCATAGAACTCGTCTGGGTAAAGTGCGATGAAATCCGTGATGATAATCACCTGCGGTACATCGCATCGATTCGGATCCAGTCCCAACGTCCCAACACCACGAGTGACTACCAGACGAATGTAACCATCCTGTATTTCATTCGCTGCGAGCGTAGCATTTACAGCGTCTTCCATCTCCTCCTTTGAAATCGGTATCGTCAGCTGGATTTTCGCTGCCGACTGCCAAAGGCGGTCAAGATGTTCTTTATGCCGGAAAACTTTTCCCGCATAACTACGCATGCCTTCAAACACGCCGTCGCCATAGAGCAATCCGTGATCGTAGACGCTGATCTTTGCGTCTTCTTTATCGAATAGCGTACCGTTGATGTAAACTTTCAGCGTCATTTGCCAGTCATCGAGAGAAAGAGAAAGGCCAATTTATCAGCCCCGTAGGCTACACACTCGTAACCAAGCCCTCGGCAAGTCGTACCGTGCGATCGGTCATCTCGGCAATCGCGAGATCGTGCGTAACCATGACTATAGTGAGGTTATGCTGGTCATTCAAGGTACGCAAAATATCCAAAATCTCCATCCCGGCATCACGATCAAGGTTTCCGGTTGGCTCGTCCGCAAGTAATAGCCGCGGCTCAGAAATCAGTGCTCTGGCAATAGCCACTCTCTGCATTTCACCACCAGAGAGCTCCTTTGGCTTGTGGCGAAGCCGGTGAGATAACCCCATCATTTCAAGTAATTCCTTGGCGCGTTTTTTAAGAGCCCGACGTTTTCCCAAATACTTCATAAAAGGGTACTGGATCATTACTGGCATCAAGACGTTTTCGAGCGTCGTGAGTTCCGGTAACAAGTGGTAAAACTGAAAAATCATCCCAAAGTACTGATTTCTTAGAATTTCTCGCGAAGCAGCTGGAAGATTATCAATTCGGTTTCCTTCGAAATAGATCTCACCTTCATCCGGCGAATCCAGCGTGCCAAGTAAGTGCAGCAATGTACTTTTACCGGATCCACTTGCTCCCACGATGGAGACCATCTCTTGTTCGCGCACTTCAAAATCAATCCCATGCAGAACGGGAATCTCGATCTTGCCCTTGCGATAGCTCTTGACCACAGCCTGACTCTGCATCAGCACCGGTGAGGAAGCCAGACGTGGATGCTGGTCGTTACTTTGCGTTCTAGTTTCCGGAGCATCGAATTCCGAAAAGGAGTCTAGTCGGGATGCACTACTCATATCGCAATGCCTCCACTGGTTTTAGTCGTGCAGCCTTTCTTGCTGGTAACACGCTCGCTCCTACGGCAATGGCTACGGCACCCAGCACAACAAACAACACAGTGATCGGCTTAACAATTACCGGGATTTCTGAGAAATAGTAAATCGTCGGGTCAAACACTTCCTGACCTGTTAACCATTCAATCCAGGATGCGATCTCGTTGATGTTAGCGACAAATGCAAGCCCCATCGCCATACCAATCCCCGAACCGACAATCCCCAACGCCAGTCCATATCCCAGGAATATCCTCATCACACCACCGTCGGATGCTCCAAGGCTCTTCAGCACACCCACATCTCTAGTTTTCTCGACAACGATCATGAAAAATGTAGCCAGAATACCGAAACCCGCTACCGCAATAATCAGGAATAAGAGGATATTCAAAATCGTTGTTTCCATTTGTACGGCCGAGAGCAGCGGTCCTTGTAGATCACGCCAGGTACTTATCTGGTAGCCAAATTGATGGACTGGAAATCTTGCTTGTAACTTATCGCGTACAACTGCAAGATCAGCACCTTCTTTCAGCTTGATTTGAATCGATGTGACACTTCCGACACCGGATTGAGCATCAATCATTCCCCGAAGGTGCTGCAAGCGTTCGATCGGTACAAATGCAAACGAGGAGTCATACTCACTCATTTCGCTTTCATAGAAGTCGACTACCGTGAATGTATCACTGACTGCTTTAGGAGGTTGGCCTGAATTTGGAAACGTGATCTTTACATCATCACCTGGCAGGCACAAATAATAATCCTGAACTTCACCGGATTCATCACGACCGCGTATTGAACAAATCGAGATTCCGAGGACGATCCCGATATGTTGCTCGGTCATGGGATCAAATTCAATTGAGTCAAGCGGTTGCTGAAATGGAACGCTGTTGATGCCGTCGACAACCGAATTCGTTTCTATTTGATCAGACTGGATGTCTAGCTCTGGTAACGGCGGCAGCGGTGGTAAATCTGCATCGTCTGCCACCGTTTCGCCTCGGCTAACATCTTCCGGCGGATCTAGTTGCGTTGGATCAAACCCGTCTGGTGAAGCTATACCAGAGTCGAATTGCTCGGCACCGGTTTGATGTTTTATGACAGCTTGCTCGTATTCAGCCTGCACACGTCGACGCTTCCACCCTGAAGTTGGAAAGCTTACCTTTTTTCCTTTGCCGTACCCTTCTTCTCGAAGTAGAAATGTCAGCTTCTCACGATTTTCCGGATGAAGCAGAAATTCTGAGAATTCCGAGACGCTTCCGTAAGTTTCCTTATCAATCCCCACTAGGCTGATCGGACGTGTTACCCATTGCCCGTTATGGCTAAAGCTAACCATGGCTGGCACCTGTATAGCAGCAGTCATGCCCTCAAGATCATTACCGACCTGCTTGCGAATCTCCTCCATGTGCCAGTTAGGATCAGGAAATCCATCCAGGTTATGACTACGCAGAACGACGTCCGAGAGGATACCGTGCAATCGGTCATGCATTTCGGCTGAGAAACCCGCCATGACGCTGTTTACGACGATTAAAGTTGCAACGCCTAACATTACGCTGATGACCGATGCCAGCGCAATATAGCGGCTCTTAAGATATCGCCACGACAGTAACCACTTGTACATATGCCAATCCTTCGGCACCACGATATACCGTTATGCGATTTGCCAGTCCGTGCAAATCTCCCTTCATAACGGAGCCATATCTTACCCTTCAGGGCGTAAAAGAGGGAATAGGATTACTTCACGAATTGTCTGGCTGTTGGTCAGCAACATAACCAGACGGTCAATGCCAATGCCGAGACCACCAGCAGGCGGCATACCGTGACGCAGTGCCCTGACAAAGTCATTATCCATTTTTGCCATCGAGTCCTCTTCATCCAAGCCTTCGAGTTGAGTCTGGAATAACTCCTCCTGCAAATCCGGATCATTTAATTCGGTATATGCGTTGGCAATTTCCATCCCGTGTACAAATAATTCGAATCGCTCGGCAATATCTGAATCGTCCGCCTTACGTTTTGTAAGCGGGCAAATACTCGCTGGATAGTCCGTGACAAACACCGGACCAACCAATTCATCCTCGACCTTTGCCTCAAAGACTTCGTTCTTAATAACGTCAATATGCCGGCCATTCGTATCGAATCCAAGTGAGTCAGCGTAACTCGAAACGGCATTAGCATCGCTTGGATCAACACCGGTGTATTGTTCAAACAACTCGTTGTATGTTTTCCGTGCAAATGGTGGGGTAAAATCTACTTCCTTGTCACCCCATGGAAGTACAAATGACTGACCTGTGGCTTCAATCGCATCAACGATTACCTGCTCTGTTAAATCCATCATGCTCTGATAGTCACCATATGCCTGATAGACCTCGAGCATCGAAAATTCCGGATTGTGTTTGGGACTGATGCCTTCATTACGATAAACACGGCCAAGCTCAAAGACGCGTTCCATGCCGCCAACAAGTAATCGCTTTAGATGTAATTCCAAAGCAATACGCATATAGAGTTCCAGATCCAGAGCATTATGGTGTGTGATGAACGGACGTGCGGCTGCACCACCTGCAATGGAATGCAACGTCGGACCTTCAATTTCCACAAATCCGTCATTGGCTAATGTCTGACGCACGGACTGAACAATCTTAGATCGATTCATGAATCGATCTAAGACACCATCGTTATACGCCAGATCTACATAGCGCCGCCGTTGTCGCAATTCAGGATCTGTCATGCCGACATGCTTGGCCGGCGGTGGTTCGATCGACTTGGTAAGGAAGTGTAGTTTTTCAGCAAAAATCGTCAACTCACCGGTGTTTGTAACGCCGAGACGACCGTCAACACCGATCAAGTCACCGAGATCAAATAGCCCGGCAAGTTCAAAATCACTTTCGCCAACTTGTTTTTGGCCGACGAACAACTGTATTTTCCCGCTCCAGTCCTGAATATCTATGAAACGAAGTTTACCTTTATCACGTTGCAGCATGATGCGGCCTGCTGCCCGGACTTGAGGGCCGATTTCTGTCCCAGGCCCGTTATCTGATCGCCACTGTCGCATATTAATGCGCTGTTCCGGATCTTCATGCAACTCGGGCAAGTCGATGAGCGTACCATCTTCCTTTTGAAACTTAACTTCATCGAGTCGGCTGCGAATATCGCCTATCAGAATTCGGTCATCAAATCGGCTACCCCACGGATCAATCCCGCGTTCTTCGATTTGACGTTTCTTTTCACGTCGTGCTGCTACGAGAGACCCGTGATCCTCCTGAACCTCGGATGCTTCATTTGATTCGTTAACGTTTGATTCTTCAGTCATTTGATCGGTGCATTTCTCAATCGACGATGGCACATGTTTAGCAACTGCCTTATGCGGTAGGACAGTTGTTTCATGTTAAATGCGCAAAGAAAAATACGATAGGCTCCACACAGGCATGCAACAAGTCTCCGTGACCGCAGATGGGATTTATCTTTGAATCTCTACGGTTTCTTGCGCCTTTGAGCCTTGTAAACTTCCTGCTGCAAGCCGCCCTTGATTTCGGCAAACTGAGTGGTCTCTTCAAGCAACGCAGCGACGAGATCACCCTTTGGCAATGCACCTTGTTCAAGCATGAACCAACCGGCGTAATCCATTTCAATCAGCATCCTCAGATAGTCGACCGTAGGATAATCCTCAACATAGAAAGGTCGGACATGTGCGGTTGCGCCAAAGCGATCCTTTACCAGATTGAAATTATGCTCAAGTCCCTCGCCCTGCAAATCCTGCTGGTTACAGTTCCAACAAATCGCCACGTTTTGATTTGTAGCGACATCCATAATCGCTTTAATCGTCGGCAATTCTGCGCACTGACCATGTACCTCAAGGCGAATCTGTTGTCCCCAACCCGCCGCATACTCGCCAAGCTCATTAAGAGCCATACCGATCTGTTCAATAGTTTTTTCCCGTGGAACGACATCGTAAAAACGATCTGGCTTTACCTTTACACCCGTACCACCGACATCATGACTGAGCCGGATAAAGTCCTTGGTCTTCTCAATTGCCTGTTTCACAACCGCCGGATCCGGGTTGTCATATCGTTCATTACTGCCAATACCGCCCATCGTCACTGGACTATCCGCGAACCGCTTTACCACATCACGTCGCTGTTCGTCATTTAACGATGGTTCAACACCATGGCTATGCGTCGTGCGCAGTTCAACACCGTAACACCTTGCCTGTTCGCAATTAGTAATGAGCGTTTCAAGATCCCATTTTGCGCCCCACATATATGTGACCAGACCGTATTGGATATTGTTACCTGGCAGGACTCTGTTCTTTGGACGAGCGCACAGATTGGATGTCAGTGCCGCCGCTGAGATGGCTGCCGTCCCCATCAGATAATCGCGTCGTGTGATGTTAGTCATGTCTATACTCCGAGTCCCCTTTGGTGTTTTGCAGTGACACTCGCAATGTAACCGCTTGTGATCGCAGATTCCAGTCGTTGGAACGAATCACGCAAGTTAGATATAACATAGATTGACTCGTCAAACGCGTTTCATTTTTGCGTGTCGTTTAGCGTGAATCTACAAATCCACTGGAGGTGCCTTGTGCGGATTTCCCGAACACTTGTCTGGACACTCACTTTACTCATTACATGCACGAGCTTCCCTTTTGGGCAACCTGTTGCTCAGCTAATGGCTCAGGACGACGAAGAAAGTAAAACGCCATCAGCACTACAGTTTTATAAAGGACGACGTATCGCACAAACGATGCACTATGAAGGTGCACCGTGGCTGATCCGTGAGAATCGCGAGAATGAAGAACGATGCTCGCTGATGCTGGCCAATATGGATCTCAAAACCGGTATGACGGTCTGTGATATGGGATGCGGAAATGGCTTCTACTCGCTGCAAATGGCGAAGATGATTGGACCTGAGGGAATCGTTCTGGCCGTCGATATCCAACCGCAAATGCTATACCTGATGCGGCAGCGCATGAATAAGGCAGGCATCGACAACATTGCTCCAATTCTCGGATCATTCCACAACCCGCATTTGCCTAGGAACACGATTGATGTAATCCTCATGGTCGATGTCTACCACGAGTTCTCACATCCAGAACACATGCTCCGTGCAATGCGTAACAGCCTCAAAGATGACGGTAAGATCATTCTGCTTGAATATCGTGAAGAAGATCCAAAAGTACCAATCAAACCGCTTCATAAGATGAGCAAGAAGCAAATCATGGTCGAATACAAAGCCAATGGATTCAAACTGGCAAAGGAATATGAAAAACTACCCTGGCAGCACATGATGTTTTTTGAAAAAGATCCGGAGTGGAAAGCACCCGAGGCACCGAAGTCTGATGACGGTGAATAGCGTCGCCGACATCCTCAAAAATATGACGTCGAAATAGCTCGTCTTGCTACCGTTCTCCAAAAAACAAACAGGGTTATCAGCACGGTCAGAAGCGCCAGAACACCTTCCACGATCAGTTGTGCAGCAAGAGCACGCACGGGCGCTGTCGCAGCTTCATACCGCTCCTGAACGAGGATGATCAACTCAGATTCTTCGGATGCTTGCTCTGAATTAATCGGGGCCGGTAGCCGAACATTTTCCGGCACGGCGATCCATCGACCAGCATACTCGTCCCCTGATTCAATCTCATGCACCGGATCTAGATAATTCAGTCGACCTGCGACGGTCTGCAAATCATCAAGTTGGTCCGAACTTAGTTTGATATTCTGTTGGCCCAATTGAGCTGCAGCTTCCGCTGACTCATCCATGATTGGATGTTGCAGGATCATACCACGGCGCTGGCCATCGCGGTCGTCAACAAATACAGCAAATTGATTTTGCTGTATTTCATTACGCATGAACGCAAAATCACCTAAATCAATCGTCAATGCCATCACCCCAACAATTTGATTACTTTCCGGATCAGCAGCGTACACCGGGGTCGACACCGCCAGCTTCCAACGTTTTGTAGTTGTACTTTGAAATACAGTCGACAGTTGTGTACGAGTCAGGGGCGATACCGAGTCAACAGGCGCTGCACGGTCCAAATCTTCGGGTTGCCCGTGGAAGTACGTTCGCCAGTGATAATTTCTCGATACACTCTGTGTCTGGATCTCCGAAGCGGAATACGCAATAGACATCATGGTTCCCTGATTATCCGTAACAAACAGGCTGGCAAGCTTCGGCCTCACCGGGTCCGCCTTTAGACGTGCAATGTAAAACGCGATTCGGTCCTCAAGGTGCTTTGAAACCGGGTGATTTTGCTGCGTCTGGATCAGAGCCTGTTGCAAATCGGCTGATTTCATCCCAGATTGTTGAGCTCCTTTTAATTCCCGGTAAGCGTTCGTTTCGAACAATTCCGAGAGGTGATTGATAAAATCCGGATTAGCAGCCTCGGCCTGTATGATCTCAAACAGATCATTTATCTCTTCTTCCACTGTGCGTGCCACGTGGCGTGACACCCACGAATTGCTTTCAAGCACACGTGTTCTCACAGCACGTTCTGCTTCCGAGATTGATTGCTGATACCAGCGACTCCCAAAAACTCCCATGACGATTAGCAACACCAATGGCCCAATAATACCGATGGTTCGCATTCTTCGCCGGCGTCGCAATTCATCGCGGCGATCAAGCTTATTGAGAATCTCCTGAGGTGTGCTTAGGCGATCTTCGGGCGATACAGCTAAAGACTGATCGATAATCTCTCGCAGGGCTGGATCAACATCTGTCCTGGTTAGTGTTTTACTCGGAGCGGGCAAGTTGGTAAACAAACTCCGGTACATCTCGAGTCGACCGACCAGTGACTCTGATTGTTCTATTTCCCTTGTGCGGTCACCGCTGCGATACGGGGGCTCTCCCTCCAATAGGCAATAGAGTAGCGCGCCAAGTGCGTAGACATCCCAGCGAACATCCGGGACAGCCTTCATATCGGCTTGCTCCGGCGCCATGTAAAACAGCGTACCAAGCGCCGGGGATTGATCGTGTGATAATCGGGATTGCCCAAAGTCGGCTAATCGCGGTCGTTGGTCATTGTCCAACAAGATATTTGCAGGTTTCAGATCACAGTGCAAAATACCTTTTCGATGAGCATGACTTAGCCCCAGTGCGATTTCCCGAAATACGGATACCGCTGACTCGACGTCCACCGGATGGTGCTTGTCGATATACTGATCAAGCGAACCTTCCTCGAGGTACTCCATCACGTAATATGGGGGCGAGGACTCCCAACCAACCTCTAGCAATTGCACCACATATCGATCTGTTGCCAGAGACACCAGTTTCTCAACTTCATGTGCGAGCAGGTTCCAGTTCACACCAGATTCGTGGCTAAAAAACTTGATTGCGACTTTACTGCCCGTATTCACATTAGTGCCGACCCATACCTCTCCATACGCACCAGTGCCTAGCTTGGCGCTCAACTTGTATCCTGGCACCTCCAGCGCAACTTCGTCTTGCTGCAGACTCAGTTGTTTTGACCGCTGGTGGTCAATGTCGGATTGGCGTTCTGTAGGGTCAAAGCTCATATTCAATGAACAGCTTATAAATCAAAGGGGTATGGATAACATTGTACTTGGGTCCTGGAGCGATAATCACATATCGTTGAAAAATGATATGTGCACCTATTCCGATTCTTTCGATTTTTAGGCGTTCTTTTAAATCGCAGCACGCGTCACAACTCCACACGGCTTCTCGAATCACACAGTACTGCGTGGCTAGTCTCTTGAATGTATGTCGCGTCGCAGCGATAAATGCATGTGTATTTCACCGTGCCAGAACATTTCCGAGAGCATGATATGCCCAAAATTAGAAGCCTCTGCAATTCTGCAGTATTGTTATTTGCAATTGCCGTCTGTTGCAATGAATCAACAATTGCTCAAGACACTCCTGAACTTGACGGCAGAGAGGGTCGTGAATTACTACTGCGGAACTTCAGACCTAACCACGTACTACGTGTCAAACAAACAAATCTAACGCAGGCGAGATTTCCAACGGTCGACGTACATTCGCATTTTTACTATCGCCTTAAACACGCTGATGTAGCACGAGATGACTATATCGAATTGATGGATCGCAATAACATTGCAGTTGCATGCAGCCTCGACGGGATGCTCGGAGATCGTCTCGAGGAACACCGGCACTATCTCAAAGACTATGACGACAGGGTTGTGATCTTTG
>JAKUOW010000015.1 GCA_022451045.1 Pirellulales bacterium
TTGTCATTCGATTCTTTTGAAATGGTTTTTCGTGTTCAGCAAGTAGAGCATGAACTCCAAGGCCGTAAAAAGTGTATTCTACGTCACAAACTTCATCCCATGCGGCTGCCATGAACCCGCCATCACGATTTTGTAAGCTGTTTGTAAATCGCCGTATCGAACGTTTATCGATGTTGTCACCCGCATCGAGGTCTTGAAGGGTTAACAGACCGGTAAACGTGCTAAGCAAGTCGGCGATTGGGATCCGCGTGTTTGCCCTGAGGCCGCCTTCATCGGTTTGCATTTGCAGTAGGAAGTCAGTTGTCTCATCACGAACGGCATCGGTTATTGCACCAAGCGATTTCAGAACACCTATTGCAGCGGCTGTCGGATTTGTTCCGGCTCGTTTGCCCGCCTTGATTTCCAGAAAGCCGCCCGATTCGGCCCGTTGGGATTCAATGAAATCAATAAGCCCAGCTTGTGAAGGGATAGGTCTCTCAATTAACTCGCGGCAAATCAACACGAGAAATGAATGATACGTGCTACTTATGTTTCCTTCGGGTGCTTTAGCATAGCCACCGTCGTCACGACGCAGAGACTCAAGTGTGTTGGCGACATTATCCCGCCACGATTCACTTAAGTCTTCAAAGATGTCTATACCAGCCGACGTTTCCAGTAGTGCTGCGCCGTATATAAGAGATACAAAGTCGATGATGGTTTCATGGCCAGTAAGGCGGTTCCGGAGGAAATCAGCTGAGCGTTCTGCCGGTTCACCATAGAGTTCGCCAAGAATTCCCAGGCTTCGCAAAGCAAATCCGGTGTAGTAGAGATCGCTTTCTCCCTCACGTCCTGCAAATCCCCCGTCCTCGCGTTGTTTGCTTAGGAGGAATTCAGCGTGTCGTTTTCGTGTTGGTTCATCAAGGGCAGCGATCCCGATGGCCAGTCGAATTGTCAGGTCCTGGAGATAGGGATTCATTGGCTGGCGGGTTGAATTGTTGCTGGAGGCTTTGCCGCGAAAACGTAGATGGTGAAAACAGGTGTTATTCTGCTTGTTGTACGAATGATGCTAAATGTTGCTTGAGTTCATTACTGATATCGATCGATTTGGGTCCGTCAGCAGTGATTTCACAACAGACACTTGTCATGGTGCCTTGCGCGATTTGACTTCCGGCGTTGAAAAATGTGAATTGGTAAGTGATGCTTCGTGTACCGATTCTGGAAATACTTACTTGAATTTGAACTTCATCTTCAAATTTTGCTGTACCGGAAAAATCGCACTGCGAAGATACGCGTGGCCAACTGATTGTGGTTTCCTCAGAGGTAACAACCACGCTTGTACCCACATGCCGCAAAAGCGCATGTTCAGCTTCTTCCATCATCGTGAAGTAGACGGAGAAGTGCATGATTCCGGCAGCGTCGGTGTCACGGAATTGTACTAGTCGGGTGTACTGGAAGGATTCACTCATGGTTTCACTATAGTGAGCGATGGGGTGGATGAGTGCATAAAAAAACCGGGGAACGATTAGGTTGGATGAATCGGCCCCGGCTTGAAAAGAGTAGGTTTTCTCAGTGGCTTGAGCGTTTGGCTCAGTCGCCTGTGTATGGCAGTAGTGCCATAAAACGAGCTCGCTTGATTGCCTGTGTGACAGCGTGTTGGCTAACCGCACCACAACCCGTCTTTCGTCGACCAACAATTCTGCCGTGACGATTGACAAGCTTCTTTAGTGAGTCGACATCTTTGTAATCCACAAACATCGGTCGTGGACGCTTGCCATCGACGAATAGTGGATCCTTCTTCTTTGTGCGTGTTCTTGCTTTGGAGCGGGATCGACCCCGTCCACGTCCTCTGGGAGCTGGCATAATTTATTTCTCTTTGCATTTGCAGGTTTCGTTACCTCGCATGTCATTCTTCATGACACGCGACCTCCCCAAGGTGACTTCGACACCCCACGGACGTGCTCAAACAACCTGAACAACGGAGGAGGGAAAGATTCCAGTCTATGACAAAGAATCCACCCACGTAAGAGGGCATTTAATAATGGACACCCACTTTTTCAATCTCACGTCAAATTTATAGACAGTCTATGATCTTGTGTTGTAAGACTGAGAATTCCGAGAATTCTATGCCTGTCTTGGATTGCGCAGCACAATCTGCTCCTCTGGTTACAAAATGCAGATGCTGGTTGAGGTTATTTGAAGAATTTCTTAAGAGTCTCATCGCTCGGTGGTTTTGTCACCAGAGAGACAACAATCATGGCAACGGTTGTCGCTGCAACCATTAAAGCTACAGGCATTACCCCGAAAATCGTATAGTGCGGATTAGCCGCCCAATTCGATTCTGCGAACATGTATAGCCATGATCCACCTGCTGCCAGAATCGCGGCGTAGGCACCAGCCTTGGTCAGCTTCTTCCAGTACAAACTGGCGAAGATCAACGGGAACAAGGACGAGAATCCACTGAAGCACCACACGCCTAGTGTAAATACTCGCCGTGGTTCAAACAGACTGAAAAAGTATGTAAGGGCGACAATTGCCACAATAAATGTTCGGGCAATGACGATCAGTTGTTTATCAGTGAATTCACTTTTCTTGCGATAGTGTGTAACGATGTCCGTCGTAAACATGGTGCCCACACACAGGAACTGGCTGTCGAGCGATGACATAATCGCTGCCAGGATTCCTGCTGATAATAGTCCAGCCACAAACGGTGTGGTTAGTGCTTTCACTGCTGCGGGTAAAACCGCATTAGGCGGGAAGTGTGCTGGAATGATGTCAGCACTTGTCATCCAAACTCCCAACAATACGCATGGAACCCATACGATCATGATGAAAATTGGATGTGCTACGACAGCAAGCTTGAAGCTATCCGCACTTTTTGCAGTAAGCCAGTGTTGAAACAAGTGTGGAAACATTCCAACAGAAAGCGGTACAAAGAAATATGTTAGAAATTTCCATGGATCCATCGGACGAGGTGAATCAGGAGCCCATGAGGTAGCACGATATACACCTCTGGCTTTCTTACGAGTCCATTTCTTTAGCTCGGGCTTGCCAGGCATGGTGTCGTTGGGGTGTCCAACTTGTGCCTGAAAAATCTCAAGACCGACGGCATCAGCTCCACCGCGTCGATGCCATTCTTCGAAGTCTTCATTCTTTAGCTCTTCTTCTGTGGGCAGATCTTCAATCTCTCCCTCGGCTTCATTTGCAGTGATCCTGTCATCTTGAAGGAGAAGAGCTTTGTTCTTTTCTTCAAGCGTAAGGTCGATTAGTCCATTCTTGGCCGCAAAGACAGCCGGACCGCGTGTCTTTTTCAGGTAGCCAGCAGGGCCGGCGACAGGGAATGCATCCATACCAGCCTTGATCTGCTCATCAGTTAACTTTAGTCCCTTAATACGTGTAGCGTAGTTGTAGTAGGCTAGGGTTTTCCATTTTGCAAACGAGTCTTCGTATTTGTCTTGATCTTGAGGATCCACCACACGCATCATCTTACTTGGGTTCTTATCAACCACATTTTGCGTTGCCTTCTCAAGACCACCAAGTTTGTTTGAGATAATTATAAATGTGATCAGCCCCAATACCATGAAGACCATAGTCTGCGCTGTATTTGCCATTGCAGTTCCACGCATTCCACCGAAAAACACGTAAACCAGGACAACGATGCAGATTACCAGCGAGGCAAGCCACGGCGGTACGCCGTAGTCATAATCTGCAAATGCTGTTTCAAATGCACCTTCTGTGATGCTGTTGATTACAGTACCGGACGCCATCACGCCAATAAGAAGATATGGAATTACGAGTCCAACAAGGATAGGAAATAGAAGGATTCCAATCTTGTCGCTCTCTAGTCGGTCTCTAAAGTACTGAATCTGAGTTGTATAACCATTTTTCCGTCCTAGGTCCCATAACTTTACGCCAAGGACAAAGAAACAGAGAGAGTGAATGATGCCACTGGAAGACGCAAGCAGACCATAAACACCAGCCCCTTCTTTAAACGACTCTCCGGTGGATCCTACTAGCGCGAATGCCGTCATAGTTGTGCCAAACAGTGACATCAACAGCATAAATGGGCCAATTGAATGGCTTGCCAGCATATAGTCTTTGCTGGTACCGCGAAAAAGCTTGCTGGAAAACAGGCCAAGGAACAAAAGTAGCATCAGGTAGATGCTGATGATGACTAACTGTGTCATTATTCACCTCCCTCACTTACTTCTGAAGTGGCATCAGTGACAGATTCTGTTGCCACAGCTACCTCATCATCATCAAACACTGGCCACGCGATTTTTGTAGCGATATACCAAGTTATGCCAGCACCAATGGATATAAGCGCCTGCCAAAGCAGTGCAACGGGCATGAAGCCCATCACAGGCTCCTTTTTGTCCCAATTCCAGACATCGTGATGAAGAATGATCAGGAGGATAACTAACCCGATCACGATGAACTTGCCATTCTTGTTCATAATTGCGTGTCGATTGCGGAAGGATTTAGTAGAAGTAGGATTCAAAAGTGCAATTCTAGAACAAATCATGTGATAAATCATAGACACCCACCGTTTTTGGCTATGAATTTCTTGAAACAGCCAATTTCTCTAGTTGAAAACGAAGACAGGTATGTATTTCGATGTACTTTGACTTGGAAAAACATAGACTGTCCATGAATCTCAGCCCATGAATTTCAAACACCTGAAGTACAGACTGTCTATGAATTTTGAGACTGTTTTTTCCAAAACGCTGAACAACCGGACTGAAACAAAAGATGGGTGGCCACGATTGAGATTATTAAGCGTCGTCGATGGCCATTTGCATTGCAGGGTCGAGGTGCTGGAAGACTGCACCAGCCCCGTCGTAGAAAATCCGGCCAATTAAAAGATCGGTGATGTTTCCGATGTACTGAGGATACATCTTTAGGAATCTGCCCATGCTAAATGGGTTGCAGTAATAAACATCAACCAATTTGCGTATCCACTGTGTGCCTTCCTTAAACTCATCAACCCAACTTGCAAGTTGGGTGGCACTGGTGTCATCGTTTCTCAATCCAGTGACAACGACATCCGCTGCCATAATTCCGGATTGCAGGGCAAAATACACTCCTGAGCTATAAATGGGATCTATGAAACCCATCGCGTCCCCAACCAAGACCCAACCGTCGCCGGATTGTTGAGTTGTTGTATAAGAGAACTCTCTTGCAACGCGATACTTTTCAATATTCGTGGATAGTGCTAAACGCCTTTGCATGGCGGGACACAAAGCTAGCTCATCAGCAAATGTCTGTTCTGGTGAGCCCCGATCCTCAAGCATGTAACTGCGATCGCCAACTACACCAACACTCGTTATTCCATTACGCAACGGGATGAACCAGAACCAAGAATCCTTCTTTTCGGTATGGAGAATGATTGTTGCCCCACCATGCTCTCCAGGTTCACGTTCGGCATTTTCAAAATATGACCAAATGGCGATCTTCTTGAGATCTTCCTCATCGCGTCGCAATCCCATTCGATTAGCGATTACTGCCTGTAGTCCAGTTGCATCCACAACCACTTTGGCCCGCACTTCCTTACTCGTCCCCTCCGAAGTCTGAACGGTAACACCAACAGCGCGGTCGCCATCCATGAGTACGTCCATGACTCTAGCTTGGTCAACGCAAGATGCGCCGTTAGCTGCTGCATTCTTAAAGAGCATGTGGTCAAACTCAGCCCGCTCAACCTGCCACGTACTTGAGCATTCGCGTGGATCATGCTGCTTAAAGAAAAAAGGCTGCGATTCCTTTCCGGTGGAGCTAACAAACTGCACACTGACTTTACGCACGTAGTCACTGTTGCGCATCTGATCGAGTACGCCAAGTCTCTCAAAACACCAGAATGCCTCTGGCATCAAGGACTCGCCGATGTGATAGCGAGGCATGGCTTCCCGTTCGAGCAATAGGGTATCAAACCCGCCTTGCGAGACGATTGTAGCTGCCGAACTGCCTGCAGGCCCCCCGCCCACAATGATGCAGTCGTATTGTTCCTTTAGGTTATTCACAAGAACTGGGTCTTCTAGAGGAATGTGATGTTATGAATCGGTGACCACTTCGAGCAATTCAACAGCAGGTTTTCCATTGCAGTAGATCCAGGCTGTTCTTCCGAACAAGTCATGCCCTACAGGGACTTCACAACAAGTGGAGAGATCTTTGCCAGCGGTGATCTTCCACAAGCTGCTGAGTTCCACACGCCGCAACACATCATGCTGAATAAGGATACGTCCCAACGGTGTGTGCTGGCTTAGAATCTCATCACGAACTAGAGCATCGATGGACTCCAAATCTAACCTTACGATGCCAAACTGCACCACGCGATCATCAGATTGCCTAGTCAGGAGGATTTTCCGACTATAAAAGCGATCATTGGTTCTCGTCTCCAGTACTTTTACATCGACGAGTGATCCGTGATATTCTTCGACAGTTACGGTCATATGATGATTATGTGCCAACAGTTGACGAGCGGTTTTGGTGAGATCAAATTCCGCTTGTTCAACATAAGTCCCAAACAGACTTTTGTCGGAATAGAATAACTCAACCAGAGCTTCCGGATCAGGAGGAGGTGCTTGATTCTCCATCGTCACATCACGTAGAAAGGCTGAAGTTGGCTAGGAATTGGACTATTACGGAAGCGGCCTGGTCACTTCCTCAGGCATCTTGCTCAATTTGAACAGGTTCGGCGACGGCTTCATCAAAAGATGGTCGCTCCAGAACCGTATCCACCAGGAAGTACATCAATCGCCGCAAGTCTTCAGGTTGAATTTCATCTGCGACTAATTCCGCTCGCTGTTGGTGTTTATCAACAAGCCGATAAGCGATTTCAAATACATTTGCCTTGGTATACAACTCTTTTACTCTGGATAAGCGCTGTCCAGCGGATAGCTGATCATTCTCAATGAGTGACAGAAGTTCTTCCTGTTCATCAGAGTCTAAATTTTCCAAGGCAAGAGCCAGAAGGACTGTTGGGCGTCCGCCGAGTGTATCGCCACCGGCACTCATCTTATTGAAATCATCACCTTGCCAGTCGATCAAATCATTGAGAATCTGGAAAGCAACTCCAAGATTCCTGGCAAACATTTTTACCGGTTCACGATACTCACTAATTGCGTGGGCTAGTCGCACACCGGACATCATGGCTGCTTCAAATGCAGGTGAAGTCTTAAGTGCATAGATCTTCAAAGCATCGAGAGGCGACAGCCGTTTATTTAGTGAATCTCTCCACAAGAGCTCAGCGCCTTGACCTTCTGAGAGCTTGGTATGTGCTTCGGCAAGAATGTCGATAATGTCGGAGGCAACATCCGGGCCAAGTGCTGCGGCTTCGCGTGAAACCAGGCGATAACCGAGACCGATCAGATAGTCGCCGACATTTATGGCTGTGGGGATACCGTATTTACGGTGTAATGTTTCCTCACCGTAGCGGTAAGCATCGTTGTCCTGAATATCATCGTGAACCAATGATGCTTTGTGAAATGTCTCAATAGACATTGCAGTTAATTTGATTTGATCTGAAAGGGATTCCAGATGTGCGGCCCCCATACCGGTCGTGCCACGTCCACCAGTTAGTGCATCATACGTGGCGAGCGTTATAAACGGCCGTGAGTGTTTGCCCCCTCGACCAAGGAAGTCATAGGCAATGGCCTCCGTCGCGCACACAGGATCCAAGCCACCAACCCCTTGCCCGTTCATTTCGCTTAACCTTGGCCCACCACGGAACCGCGGAGCAAGTCGTTCAAGTTCATCGGGGTTGAACATGTTTGCAGCCGACCGCATCAAATGCATATAACTGCGTGTTTGCTGTGTGCCTTCGGAAGCCTGAACGTGAATCATGTCGCTTACCCACTGTTCATCCACTGCAGTATTTCGGCAGTCATTTGAAAGAAGTGGGACAGCCATGCACGGGATACCGGCCAGCAGAATTTTGTCGATTGCCTTCTCAAGCACATTCAGGCAGGCTACACCAACGATCGCATCCACGTATCCACTTACGATGATCTTCATTACGATCGGTGAACCCTCAGCTACCAGCACACGGTAGCCCATTTCTTCAGCGGCTCCACGAAAGTCAGCAATGCTGCATGCACCGCATGTTTTGCAATCGAGCCCAAATTGATCGTAATCGGCAGGGCAGCCTTCGGCATGTTTCAAACAGTGTGGAAGAAGAAACAGCCGACGTGATGGTGGTACCATGGCCACTTGATCTCGCCAAAACTCACTGGCCAGATTTACCATTGTCCAACCGAGGTAGCCTTCATCGAGCCCGTGCTCGGCGAGCATCTCTCGTGCTACAACCTCCATCTCGTCCTTTGTCATTGGACGGGATTTATCGAGTTTGTCAGCAACTTCCTTGCACTTCATGCGCAGTTGTTCACGATGGTCCAACGTTTGTGGCACCATTTTTAGATGAGCAGTAGACCGTCGTGCAGATCTGCGACTAGATTGGTCTTCGGCCGAACCGGATTGTTGATTCGCCGATGATGCAGTTGCCAAGATTGATTCCTTCATTTGTCGAATCGGTACTCTACAGCTGTGCGTGTTCTGAAGACTCTGAAAACAGGCTTTGACAGCTTCCCAACGCAGAGGCCGTAAAAATCATAGGGTACAGCCTTTCATAATACCACAGCTTTGCGAAGTAGAAACCAATAGGAGACGGGTTCGTCCACGTATCTTTCTCTACCTTATCCAGTAACCACATAAGTCCTTTTTCGATAATCTCTCTATATTTCTGACCTTTATCGATAGCGATAATCGTTTCAACTGCTAACGAAGTTTCTTCTACGCTGCTTTCCAAATAGCTAAGTGCAATCACCGTTGCAGTCGATTCATCATCGAACTGCTCATCCTGAGATGCTACAGAACTTCCCCATCCGCCATTTGGGTTTTGCTGTTCAACTAGCCATTGCAATCCCCTCTTTGCAACTTCGTCTTCTTCTCTTCCCCAATCCGAATACGCGAGCAGCACTTTTGATGTGCCGTAAATCGGATTTTCTTCGTTTGGGTCATCCTGATTGCCAAACCACAAAGGTAACCAAGAGCCATTTGCATGCTGTGTATTCGCTAAGTATTCAAAACCGCTGTTTAGAGCACGTGTTAACTGAGATTCCGGGACTTTTGATTGCCAGGCAGCTAATGCTCGAAGAACATGTGCGGTCAGGTCACTTCCGCTCCGGTCGAACGGTAACTTACCCCATCCCCGGCAAAATGTTGGCCATCCCTTATCTCGGTTTTGCAGTCCTAACATCCATTCGATTCCAGGAGTGATGGCATCTTCTAGCTGCCGTCGATCGTCCGTGCTTAGCTCGCATCGCCTAGAAATTTCGCTAAGAGCGATGAGTGCTCCGGGCGTATCATCACAATCCGGTACGGCGCCACTCAAGTTACTCCACCCCCAACCTCCGGGAGCAGCGCCAGTAAAAGGATGACGTGTCGCGTGCTGACAATTCAGTAGCCACTTGAGGCAGTCAACCGATTGCAATCCCGAGGGGCATTTAGAAAGTGCATTAATGCTGAGTGAAGTGTTCCATGTCGCAAGATTTGTGTCGATCGGCCAGCTGCCATCACTTCTCACACTCTCAGCAATGAACCGGATTCCATTACACGTAACCGCATGATCCGTACGCCCAATGGAGGCGAGACTCATGACCACGAAGCTTGTTAAAGGGATTGCCTCGAGATAACCACCACTATCGGGCTGCATCTTTTCAAGCACTCGCAGGCTTCTCTTTACAGCGAGTGCGCGAATAATCCTCGAAATCGGGTTCCACGGTTTCTTATGAAAGAACCGCGTCTGACCAATGGCAACGAGAGCGGGAATGGCATAGCTCACCACGGGCATCTTAAGAAACCTATAGAGTGATTGTGGAAAGCATGCTAATTCAAACGGTAGCGGTGAAACATCTCTCCAATCCACCAGGCCGGCAATTGCAGCATTGGTGAGGATAGGCACAGCAAATGTCTTATCCTTGCCGTATCGAGCGCGGAGTCCATCAACACGGCCATGTGAATCAATGTATTTGTTAGCCCGATCAATGAGAGATTGATATTCACCGGATTTACCCGCCAGTTCTAAGGCTGCGACCACTAACATGCTGGTTGCAATATTGGAGTAACTCAACGTGGTGTCTCCAAAGCCACCATCAGAGTTTTGATGTGCGGTAATCCAGGTCACTCCACGATCAATCAATTCAGAGATTTCCCCAATATCGCTCAGGCCACAATTGAGTTCACGGACCTTAGCATTACTTGCTTGAAGGCTATTGCGAAAAGTCGCAAGTGCGGAAACAGCAGTAGCAGTGGAGAGCGCGCTTGTAGATAATTCACCTTCCCATATCCCGTCCTCAGTACGTTCTGCCAACAATCGACTTGTCGTTCGGTTGATTGCAGAATTCAGTCGTTGGGCAATGGACATATGGAGCCAATCGTATCGAGCGGTTTGTAGCCCGAACTAGAGTTGCAACTGGTTGTGGAATTGCAGCCACTGCTGGTATTCGGGTGAACGCACAAATGCTTCATAAGCTTCAATTGTACTCAGGTCTTCGAATTCAACCGCGTGATCTGAGGCCAGAGTTTTAAGGGCGTGTAGCAGTAAAGGATGGTCTTCAAAGTAGATCGCATAATCAGCGAGATTCCATGCAGCTTCAATATCAGAAGGAGTGCTTTGGATATACCGTTCAGCTGCTTCTTTGGCTTTCACCTGATTATCACCAATCATGTAGATACCTGTTCGCATCGAGTCGAGATACGGGTCTCCACCTAGGGACTTGTCGAGGCGACCCACACAGGCAATGGCATTTGAAATGTCTTCTTGAATGGTAAAGAAATCAATAGATAGCAGGTCAATGGAATTGTCCGCAGGAAAATCGCGTTTGAAAGCTTCAAATGCCTGTATGTATTGAGTTTCATCCAATTCCAACAGTGCTGTCATATAGATAATCCGCATACGTTTCATGTTACGCACAAGCACGGGCAACTGGTGATAGATGCGAATTACCCCGTGATGGTCACCGAGTTGATAGGTGCTTTGTAATTGCTGCATGTTCAATTGATCTGTCTGGGTGATACCGTCGCGTTTCATCAATTTAACTATTAGCGTGAATGCCCTTTGGATCGTCTCGGTTTTCGTTTCTCCTTCGGTGTAGATGAAACTATCAATGACACGCACTTGACCATTGACTTTATCCAGAATCATCTCGTGATAGTCGATTCCACTTGATTCAGAGTGGATGAGTCGGAACAGGGCGGTTCTGTAACCACGATATGTCCGCGATCGCAGGAAAACGAAACTTCCATCGAATCCAATGGCATCAGCAATTTGTTGAGCCCAACCTAGTGACGCAGGTACAAACGCTGACTTGAAGCCTTGTTTGGCCTCAGAGAATTCCCGAGGTCCTGGAAAAATCTTTTCCATGGGATCGGTTGCTCTATCTACTAGTGTCTCGACATCCCAAAGCTGTGAGACGGACATACTATTGCCGCCTTTGATTCCCTCTTCGATTTGCCGCGCCAGTCCGATCGCATCTGCTTCGGAAACCGCCGTCGAGTTTTGTTGAGCCATGCCGTCTGGCATGGACTGATCTGAATAACCTGAACCATCGGCGCTTTTTAGACCAGGCGTGCCAACGCTTTCCGGATTCTGATTGTATTGAGTTATCAGAAAGACTGTTGTCGCGAGTCCAACCATTACCACGGTGGCAGCAATAAGAACCCAACGCTTGTTTGAATTCGTGTATTTAGCGGGCGAGTTGATGCGGTATTGTGCGGGGTTGACGGTTGGCTGCGGTACGGCGGGTGGAATCGGTGGTGCAGGAGTTGACAGTGGTGGTAGAACCGGCGCGTTTACCGCGGTGTGCAAGAGTTGGTTGCCACACTTCGGGCAAGGTGCTGATTTTCCAGCGAGGTGATCTGGAATCTGAAATCTGGCACCGCACTGGCACGCTACTTCTATGGCCATCTAAGAATTCTTTGTACAGGACGATCAGTTTTCAATTTGATGCAAATCAGGCACTCTCGACTGTTCTATAGGCGCTTCTCGTGAGTCGATCCAATTGTCTGCATCAAAATGTTTTGTGTATGCACCATAGTCATTGAACCAGAATTTTTTGGCCATTCGATACACAAAATTCTTTTCTCGGATTTCATGGCCCGGATTATATTGTGAGGGGCGCAGGTCGAGATTCTCTAACTCCGCAAATGCTGCTTTTCGGGCAGTCGTATCCTGAGCTCCATGGCGACTGGCAATTTCATGGAGAAGATCCGGTCGTTCCAGAACAATGCATCCGCGTGTATGTTTTGCTGTTGTTTCTCTAAAATCGCGTAGAAACTCAGATTCGTTGAACACCTGTCTTAGTGGACGTTCATCATGTATGGATTCGTTTGCAAACTGAATAATAGGGCATGGTTCGATATCGCCCCACGGACTGATGTGGTGCGTAAATCCTGTGGCAGCCGGGCATAAGGCATTGCCGTCGCCATCATGGTAAGCATCAACAATGACGATTGGCTTCTTTGCCCGCATTTCAACAACAAACTTTCGCACTGCTACTTGTTGTTCAGGTGTAAGAGCCAATTCCGGACACGGGTCAGGCCCAATGGGTCTATATATATGGAACCATGCGTACATAACATTCATGTCAATCAGGCGATCAATCCACTCTTCACTGACAAGCTCGTCATAATTTGTTTGGCAAACGCTCGTACAGACACCGGTAAGCAACTTCGCATCCAAACAATTCTGAATACCGGTCATTGTCTTGTTAAAGACCTCTTCGCGACCACGTCGTTCATCGCTGACGATTTCATTTCCCTCGACGCTAATCAGGGGCGTCGCATTACCAAGTCGTCGTAACTCGGCTGCAACTTCCGGCGTGATGAATTGTCCGTTTGTAAAGATCTGGAAGTAGCAGTCACGGTGATTTCCTAGCACTTCTAATAGCTCGGGATGCATAAACGGCTCGCCCCCGAGGATCCCGAAGAAGGAATTGCCCATGTCTTTGGCTTCATTAATCAGCCGGTCCATCGCTTCCACTTCAATTTTGCTTTGCTTTGCAGCTACATCTACCCAGCATCCCTGACATCGCAAATTACAACTGTTGATAATGGAGATGTAGAGAAACGGTGGAAAGAAGTCTCCACGTTTGAGTCGTTTCTTGTGTTTCTGCACACTGCGGATTCCCTTAAATCCTGCTTTCCAGGCCAGATTCCAAAGCAAACGCTTGTTCGTACGGAACAACAATCTTTTGGCCATTTTGAAATACATGAATACCCATCCATGTTAGGAGGACTAAGTTGATTCACGGCGGCTGCCGCAGTTATTCTCAGTATAGACGTACTTGATGATGCCGTAATAGTGGTTAGCGATATTTACACTCCGGCAGTGCAAAGTAAATTCGCCTTTAACAACAACTACAATCAGCCATTGGATGATTGTGAAAACAGCGTACCGGGTTTGATTTGATAACCCCGCAAGAACTCCTCCGCTGTCATGGTACGTTTTCCCGCAGGTTGTACCTGTTCAATCGCAATCACGCCATCATCCGTAGCGATCCACAACTCTTTGAATTGGTTGTCGATGAAACTACCGGGTTCTCCACATTCGCCATCAACAGGGCGGATTGCACCGCCGAGTAATCGCAGCGGTTTTCCGTTTTCACGATTGCAGAACGTGAAGCTGCCCGGCCATGGCTGAACTCCACGGTGACGATTTAGTATTTCTGCTGTTGTGGCATTCCAATCAATATTGCCGTCAGATTTTGCCAGTCGTGGTGCGCGAGTTGAAAGAGTATCATCCTGTGATTCACCAATTGGTGTCGACCGATCCCAATTCTCGAGCATGGCAATGGAATCAAGAACCGCAGGTGCTCCCATTTCAGCCAGACGATTCTCAAGATCAACAGCGGATTCATCCGGCTGAATCTCGGTTTCGATTTTTAATAGCGCAGGACCGCCATCAAGTCGTGGCGTCATATGGATCACGGTGATCCCCGATACCGGATCGCCATTGATAATTGCCCACTGTACAGGAGCAGCCCCTCGGTAAGCGGGTAAAAGTGAACCGTGGAGATTAATCCCACCGAGGGTTGCCGTGCTAAGGGTTTCCACCGATAGGATTTGGCCAAAGTCACAAACGACAAGCAAGTCCGGCTGCATTTCAGAAAGCTGTTTGACGAATGCTTCGTCATTCACGTTGGCTGGATCTAAGATGGGGACGGCCATTCCATCAACAGCCTGTCGCATTGGGTTTGGCGGTGGGCGTCGGCCTCCCCGTGCCAGTTTTTCAGGCCGTGTGACTACAGCAAGGATGTCGTGATCAGACTCCAGCAACAGCTTGAAGGCCGGTACGACAAATCCACCGGTTCCCATGACGACAATGCGCATTCGGCTTCTCCAGGCCTAACAAAACTGTGACTCAATCTCTGCCAAACGTGCGAAAACCGTTGTGTCATCCGGTATCGATCCGTCGGTACGTTTGGATCGAAACTCAATTTCGAATTCTTCAAGTTCAGCTTCGATTTCGGCTAACTCATACTGGTTCATTCTGTCAGTGAACATCACACCATCTAAATGATCTGTCTCATGTTGAACAACACGGGCCATCATTCCAGACAGGTCTGCTGAGAATGGTTTGCCGTCGATTCCATAAGCATCCACATGAATATTCTTGAATCTGGCAACCGGTCCGTAGATGCCGGCCAGACTCAGGCAACCTTCTTCTGCTGTTTCCCGTCCTTTGCCTCGAGTTAGGACCGGATTGACGAATACTAACTCCTCACCTTCTCCTTTTTTTGCCGTCGTGTTTACGACGAATAGTCGAAGTGGTAAGTCAACTTGGTTTGCAGCCAGACCGATACCATTCGCTTCGTACATGAGTTCAAACATTTCCTGAACGATAGCTCGAAGCTCGGCATTTATGCGTTTCACCGGTTTGGATTTATATCGCAACGTCGGATGAGGTAAAGAAATGATTTCCATCGGAGCGGCTCGGACTCTTTCATTACGAAAAGATGAATTGACTGCGGTAGACCGGGATGTCGTTCTTTCGCATCCGTCTTTCAAAGTGTGTTCGGTAATCCAAATCGTGTTCAGCAGTTTTTTCTTCTACTGCGTTTGGACCACGGAGTTCAGGAAAGCCCTCAAGCAACTCTAATGTTACATCAAAGTATTCCTTTACATCTGTCCAGAAGTGCAAGATTCCATTCGGTATCAGACAACGAGTGATGTCCTTAACAAATGGCTCATTCATGACCCGCCGTTTTCGATGACGAGCTTTCCACCAGGGGTCGGGGAAGTATACGTGTATGGCGGCGACACTGTTATCCGCAATATGCTTTGAGATAAAGCCAAGCGCATCGCCTTGCAGCATAAAAGCGTTTGCCTGTTCTTGTCGTGCTAGGCGTGACGCACAGTGTTTTGCATATTTTCGAGCGATTTCGATGCCAAGAAAGTTTCGTTCCGGATGATCAACGGACGCCGTTTGCATAAAGAGACCTTTCCCGCTGCCAACCTCGATTTCGAGAGGTTGTTGCTGGGTAAAGAAATCAGCGACAGTACACTCGTCGGTCAGATCTTCGATTTCAGCATAGTATGAGCTCAGATCCAGATTTGGATTGAGTTTTCTTAATGCACGTCGTCCCAATGCTCACCTCGTTATTGCATACGGTGAACCGTCATTTGGGTCTTGCAATTGCTGCTTTTAGGGCAGCAAGGGGTAATGGAATACCTCGGAGTGTTCCTTCGCAGGCAATTTCACCGTTAACGATGCATTGGAAGTCACAGACAACCATGCGATGTCGCCGCACTCTTGTAAGCTTGCATATGACCATTAGGCGATCACCGGGCAGAACTGATTCGCGAAAACGGACGTTATCCAGCCCGCCAAAACCAACCATATCGGCTCCGGAGACATCCAGATACTGACAGATAAAACTGCAAAGTTGAGCAGCAGCTTCCAGCTGAATAACGCCGGGCATTAGGGGTATATTTGGCATATGTCCCCGCACCCAAAACTCATCTTCAGTGATGTCTTTATATCCGACGATAGTCAGTGATTCTTCGTCAAGATATACCACAGCACTCAGCTGTTCCATTTCAAACCGTTGTGGATTGTACTTAGCAATCTCATCGCGATCTGCAATTATATTTTCCATGTCGATCTGATCGAGATCAACCAGAAATTCTTTGGCGGCCACTTTGGATACCCTTGTATTTGTGAAATTCTTACCTAGATAGAATTGCTAGGCGGAGAGCACTAAGTCCGGATCTTCTTTCGTTTTGCTTTGCGAGCTTTTGCATTGGCCGGACGGCTGCCGTGATTTGCTTTTTTGAGTTTGCGACGAGGTTTGGTCATTGCTACTCACCTGTTGATTAAGGAGTTATTAAGTTGATCAATCTATATAGGAACCAAGTGTTTTAGACTAACACGGCCATGAGAATCTGCCAATGAGTTTAGGCAGGATCTACATCGCGATATTATCTCTATGCACAACTTCTTCATAAGGTCGGTAACCGAGTGTCTCAAGGATTCGATCAGAACTCAGTCCCATTATCTGCTGTACTTCCGTTGCGTCATAATTGGTTAATCCGCGAGCAATTTCATTACCGTCGGTATCAACAATCAGGACGGCGTCGCCCTTAGTGAAATCACCATCCACAGCTGTAATTCCAATCGACAGGATACTGCCACCTTGTTTACACACGGCCTCGCATGCACCTTGATCCAGAGCAATTGAGCCGCGAGGCTGGGCAGAAAACCGAAGCCATCGTTTCCATGACGACATCGTTTCGCCCTTCGCCATGAATAATGTTCCCACGTTATTACCAGCAAGGATGTCGATTAGCACATTATCAACCTTACCGTTGGCGATGATCATGTTTTCGCCGGCATTGGTTACAACGTTTGCAGCAGCAAGCTTGCTGGTCATTCCACCTCGAGAGAGCTGATCGTGTTGATCATGAACAAATTGTCCCCTTGCCGTTGCGATGTCTTTGACAACGGGGATGCGCATGGTGGATTTCTCTTCCGGCGGTCCATCGAATAGCCCATCAACATTGGAAAGGATGATGAGGAGGTCGGCACCTACCAGATTGGAAACAAGTGCAGCGAGGCGATCATTGTCTCCGAAAGTTGTTTTTAGCTCATCGACGGAAACGGTGTCGTTTTCATTTACGATCGGGATGATCCCGATATCCAGCAACGAGAGTAATGTGTTTCTGACGTTCAGGTAACCAGCTCTATCATCAAGATCTTTCGCAGTTAAGAGGACTTGAGCAGCAGTACGATCATGATCACTGAATACCTGTTCATACTCTTTCATCAGAGCAGTTTGACCAACGGCAGCAATGGCTTGCAATCGGCTGAGGTCTGACGGTCGACTGGTCAGGCCAAGCTTACCCATCCCGGCACCAACCGCACCGCTGCTGACGAGAATCACGTCTTTGCCTGCGACGCCGATTTGATGTAACTGGAGTGCTAAGTGATGAATTCGCTCGAGGTTTAGTTGTCCATCATCTCCCGTGAGAACGCGCGTACCAACTTTGACCACAATTCTCTTTGCGGCAGCAGCAATCTCTTGTCTAACGAGGTCTGTCATCGGTGTTTGATTCAATGATGGATGTGGCGGGAAACAACATCACCACTTGCACTATGACTGACATATTCAGGATGTGCAAAAGCCTAAATACGCATTCGTCGCGATTTATAGAATTGCCGTCGTACACACAGGATTCATTCGTGGTATTTGGAATCAGCAACGAAGGAGAAATCACACACTGCTGATTTCATATGTACGAGAGTCGGTGCCGCCGTTTTCGCAGTTGTTCAGTGCGATTTCGTACAACTGCTGTCCCACGGCAGTGGGATAACTACCCGTGATACAGGCCTGACACAACTCCTCGCCCGAATAACCAATCGAGCGAGCGATAGATTCAACAGGTAAATATCGCAGTGAATCTGCCTGAAGTTGCTTAGCCATTTCCTGTTGAACTTCGATGGTTAACGGCCCACCATTGAGGAATTTTGGTGCAAACAGTTCGTTGACGGTCGACATATCAATGCCGTAGAAGCAAGGTGCGACAATTGGTGGACATGCAACGCGCACATGAATTTCGCGAGCACCACCAAGCTCCCGAATTCTACCTAGCAGCACTTTCATCGTCGTGGAACGAACGATTGAGTCTTCTACTAAAATGACACGTTTACCTTCGAGCACTTCGCGCAACGGTGTGTACTTGGTTTCCGCTTTTTTCCGACGCCGTTGTCCACCTTCGATAAATGTACGTCCCGAGTAACGATTTCGGATGAGACCTTCGCGACATGGTACGCCAAGCTCATAAGCCATACTGTCTGCGGCTGCCTTACTGGTGTCCGGTACAGGCACGACAATGGTGTCATCGTCGATCTTAATAATCCCCTCATCTTGTTCGATGCGAGCAAGTTCTGCGCCGAGTGCTGTACGGGACATGTATACAGACCGGTCGTCTAGTGTGCTTGCGACATTGGCAAAATAGATCCACTCGAAGAAGCAATGTCGTCGCCCGGGTGTTTCAGCAAATTTTTCGATGTTGAATTCGCCATTAACGATGGTTATGGCATGACCAGGTTCGAGTGACTTGATCTCGTCACTATCAAACCCAATATTTAGCAGTGCAACACTTTCACTGGCAGCAGCAAACAACGGACCTCGCTTGGCATAGCACAGCGGCTTGATTCCTAATGGATCTCGCGCCACAAGCATATCACCCTGGGCGTTTAGCAGTACGATGCAATAAGCGCCATCAAATCGTTGGCTTACATTTCGCATCACTTCGATTAAGGTTGGATTGCGGTCACCGGACATTTCGCGGCTTAGCTCGTGCATTACGATCTCGGTGTCGGTTTCCCGAGCCAGATGATGGTTGTCATCGCTAAGAAGCTTGTCTCTCAGTTGCGGGTAGTTTGCTAACTGTCCGTTAAAGGCAAAGCTAAACCATTTGTGTTTTTGAATGTGATGTCTTTCGAACGGTTGTGCATAGGAACGGTCTTCCTGTCCACACGTTGCATAACGCACATGCCCGATTGCGGCACATCCAGCGTATTCCTGCATCAAGGCTTCGCTCTTACCGCGATGGGAGAGTCGGAAAACTTCGTGTACGGTTCCGATATCCTTGTGCGTATCAATCAGCTGATCGCGCAAATTACTGAAGCTCGTAATTCCAGCGGCGAGTTGTCCACGGTTTTGAATATCCTGCAACATGCGCGGCATGAGCCGAGAGATTTCGTCTGCCCCTTGTTCTACACAAAGGTCGCTTAATTCACTGCCTGGCAGGTGATAAACGGCAGCAACGCCACACTCGTGATGAAGTTCACTCATCGACTAATCGGTGCTATTCCACAAACAGGTATGGGAGGGGGAGATAGAAAACCATCACGATTGAGTATCAAGCTCAAAGGTCGATCAGAGAAAATTGCCGTGCTAACCCGTGAGTATCCATTACTCAAGCGTCGGACAAAAATCTGACTTACCCCTCCTTGGGACTCATCCATGAACAACAGCATTCTACGGCCACGGTCCGATTTACTCAAGCGAGTGCATTGTCACAGGTGCCATCTCAATTCAAATGTTTAGTCCGGCTGCAGCGGCCTTATCGAGAATAAATGTGGTTTTCGCGTGATTCTGAAGTGCACTAGCAGTGCATTGTGTAGATACGTCACCTTGTACTGCATCGCTTACCGCAGCAGATTTGCCTTCGCCATTGGCTACAAGAATGATTTCCCTTGCTTCAAGGATGGTGCCAACACCCATAGTAATTGCCTGTCGTGGCACATCGTCAATCGATTCAAAGAAACGGGCATTATCGCTAATGGTTTGCTCTTCCAGATCGACGACACGTGTTCGGGAATCTAGATCGCTACCCGGTTCGTTAAATGCAATATGACCATCTGAGCCAATACCAAGTATTTGCAAATCGATTCCACCGGCATCCCGAATTGCTTGTTCATAAGACAAGGCCATCGCAGCGATGTCATCAGCAATGCCACTGGGAACATGCGTTTTCGCGATTTCAATATTGATATGGTTAAACAGGTTTTGATTCATAAAGGTCCGGTAGCTTTGCGCATGCTTGGGATCTAATCCGAGATACTCGTCCAGATTAAAGGATGTGACATTTGCGAAATCCAAACCATCTTCCTGATGCATCCGAATTAATTCCCTGTATAATCCGACCGGCGAACTGCCAGTAGCTAACCCCAAGACTGAATCAGGCTTAATGCGAATCTGATCAGATACGATCTTAGCGGCGTGCTTACTCAGCTCTTCATAGCTCTCATATGTATGAACTTGGATCATATTATCTTTGGGTGCTTTAGCTGAAACCTGTGCAGGTTAGCATAAGTTTACTATGCCTTTTTGAACGGAATAATCGTTCTTTTCTCACAATCTACATGTTCTTTTCGTGAATAATTTCTGAACATCCTAGAGCATTCTTATAGGTGTTCTACAATAAAACAATCGGTGTACCAGCACACTTTATGCGAATAATTCACCCTGTCTTAGTCCGAAATTAAATCGAGTCAGTAATCTGTGGAAAAGACCGAACAACAACGCGACAATCGGGAACCAGCCGTATCACATCCATCTGGTGTAATGATACCGGTGCTTCGTTTTAGTACGCCTATTGAAACTGCTCAGTTTATTGCACGCCGAATCGCAGAAGTCGTTCGTCACTGCAATGATGAAGGCCAAAATGCTGTGATCGGATTAGCTGGTGGCAGTACTATGGTTGGCGTTTACAGAGAGTTGATTGAGCTTCACAAGCAAGACGATCTGGATTTTTCCAAGACCATCATATTTGGTTTAACCGAATACAGTGGCATCGATCTATCACAGGATCAAAGTATGACGTCGCGAATGGCTGCTCAGCTATTCGACCACATCAATATTCCGGCATCTCAGATATTGGTGCCAAACACAACCGGGGATGTGACTCAGCAACAGCAGGAATGCGAGCGTATCGAAGAAGAGATTGAAACAGCCGGCGGCGTGGATCTGGTTGTTCTTGGAGTTGGATCGAACGGACATATTGGATTTAACGAGCCGTTCAGCGTTCGAAATAGTCGGACTAGAGTTTGTGTGCTTGATCCTGTCACGCGACGATCGGCCGCAAGTGATTTCTTTGGGGAAGAAAATGTTCCCACTCAAGGCATCACGTTAGGACTTGGTACTATCCTCTCGGCAAAGCAGGTCGTGCTGGCAGCGCTTGGAGAACATAAGGCCAATGTGATCAAAGAACTATCAGAAGGTCCTATAACGAATCGTGTACCGGCCACTGTGCTGCAAGACCATGACGATGTGACGGTTTGTATCGATCCGGCTGCAGCAAGTAAGTTGACCGACGAGTGTACACCTTGGCTGCTCGGCAATGTTCAGTGGGATGAGGCACTTATTACCCGAGCACTGGTTTGGTTGTGTGATGAAACCGGTAAAGCCTTGCTAAAGCTTGATGATGACGATTTCCGCAATTACAACCTGCATCAGTTGTTACGGCATCACGGCCCGGCACATGAACTGGCCAAGCGGGTATTTGGTTGGTTAATGAACACGATTCATGAGAACCCAATTCCTTGGCCTGGTTCAAAGAAAGTAATCTGTTTCTCACCTCACCCTGACGATGACGTCATTAGCATGGGTGGTACTTTAATTCGGCTCGTGGAAGAAGGTCACGAAACACATATTGCTTATATGACCAGTGGCAATATCGCTGTATTTGATCACGATGCAAAACGCGTTGCGGACTTAGTTACCGAGTACAACCATTTATTTGGAATCGACATGCAGCAGTCGCTGGATGTTGAAGAGCGAGTAGCCAAGGCACTCAAGGAAAAGCAACCGGGTGTGCCGGACAGCGATGCTGTCCTTAAAATCAAGGGATTGATCCGCTGGAGTGAAGCCAAAGCTGGAGCCATTGAAGTAGGTTGCCGCGAGGAGAATCTACATTTCCTTGACTTGCCTTTTTACAGAACCGGTACGGTGGAAAAGCGTCCAGTTGGAGATGCTGATATCTCGATCATCTTAAATTTGCTTGAAACCGTACAACCGGATGTAATTTACGTGGCTGGTGACTTATCCGATCCCCATGGAACACATAGGGTTTGTGCTGAAGCAATCTTTCGGGCAGTCGAGCTGTTGGAAGAAGCCAATGGTAAGCGGCCTGAAGTACTACTGTATCGCGGTGCTTGGCAGGAATATGCCATGCATGAAATTGATATCGCTGTGCCACTGAGTCCAAAACATATGGACACAAAACGTAGGGCGATTTTCATGCATGAAAGCCAGAAAGACGAAGCACTCTTCCCGGGCAGTGATCCACGAGAGTTTTGGGAAAGAGCAGAGGATCGAAATCGCGGGACAGCAGATGAATATAATCACCTTGGCTTACCCGAGTTTCTAGCGTTAGAAGCCTTTGTTGTTTGGGACGGTGAACCAATCTAAGCCCGTGTGTAACCGGCGCAATATATTGAGATGGTCGCCCACAGTTGCCGAGCTAAATCTTCAACGTCCGTTGCCTCAGATTCCTTTGCTTCATAGAATGCACCCGCGCTAGGACTCTTTGGTTTTGTGCTTTATGACATCGCTTTTTCAACGGTCGTTACTGGTAATACTCACTTTGGCACTCGTATGTCTTAGTGCCCTGAAGTTGTGCGCTGACGAAGTAGAAGTTTGGGACGACAAGCATCAGAAGAAGACTCGATATGTTGGCACTATTTTGGAATTCAAGCAGACCTTTCTTTCTATCGAACTAGCTAACGGTACACTTCGCGAAATTCCGGTAGAACGGCTAAGTAACTTTGTCGCTGATTGGGGTATGGCATTTAGCCAGGCTGAGATCCTTAGAGCCGATTTTCAGTTTGAAGATGCGCTTCCGTTGTACCGCCAAGCGTTCCGGAATCATAATTCTGTTTGGCTTAGACGGCACAACACCGCTCGGCAGATTGCCTGCCTTTCAGCACTAGGACAATGGGTTGAAGCTGCAGACCTATATATAGAAGGCTTGTCATCGGTGAATGATGACGCACTGTACCTTGAGATGCTGCCTTTGATTTGGTCACGCCAAACCATCACTCCGCAAATGATCCAGCGGGCCAGTAATTGGATTAGTTCCGAAAACAGTGAAATTACTCAATTGCTTGGTGCCAGTTGGTTAATGGACTCCCCAAAACGAACGGACGCCATTACAACCTTAACTCGGATCGAAAATAGCAATAACTCGAGTTTGGCACTGCTCGCTGCAACACAGAAGTGGCGACCATTGGTTCCTGCGGTCAAAGAATCGCAGTTACCACGTTGGCGACAAATCGTGTTGAGAATGCCGCATACGCTGCGTGCTGGTCCTTACTACTTATTGGCGCATGGTTTTGCCCGAAATAACGAGAGTCAAAATGCAATCCTAAACTGGATGCGTGTTCCCATTCACTATCCCGGACAATACCAATTGTCTGCTGAAGCGTTGCTTGAATCAGCTCGTGTCCTGGACCAGTTGGAACGCGATTCAGAGGCGGTGCGGTTGCTCCGCGAGGTAACCGGTAAGTACCAGGACACCTTTGCTGCACGACGAGCTGAGGCGATTGCAGGACAGATACAAAACCGGTTAAACCCAAACGGAAAATGAGGGCTGCAGATAGCCCACGACACTCCAAGGTATGGAAGGAACAAAACGTGAAACCAATGACCAGGATCCACTTGGCTGGTGTGCTGATAGTTGTCGTTGCAGCCTTTATGGTGCAACAACATGCGCTAGGTCAGGAGGCACCGGATCAAAACGTAGCGGCTCAGCAGGCCGCACAACAGTCTGCTCAACCAGCAAGCCAGGATGCCGGTTTTATGGATATCCTCTTTTCCGGCGGTATCACGGGGTTAATCATCCTCATCGCCTTGCTTGGGCTGTCTATAACCGCTGTCTATCTGGTTGTCGAACATTTGATGACACTGCGGTCTTCCGTTTTGATTCCAGACGGTTTAGCAGAAGCGGTGCGTCAACTACTTGAGGCTGGCAAAGTACGAGATGCTCATGAAACATGCCGAGCCAACCCGAGTGTGCTGTCTCAAATCCTGATGCACGGCATGAGCGAACTGGAAGGCGGTTGGGACGCCATTGAAAAGTCGATGGAGGATGCAACAGCTGAACAATCTGCCCGCTTATTCCGAAAGATTGAATATCTGTCAGTCATTGGCAATATTGCACCCATGGTCGGGTTGCTCGGAACAGTTACCGGAATGATCTTTGCTTTTCAAACAGTTGCCTCTACACAGGGTGCAGCCGGTGCAGGTGAATTAGCAGAGGGTATATATCAAGCACTTGTGACGACTGTGGGCGGTCTGGTGGTTGCCATTCCGGCACTTGGTGCATTCGCTGTATTTAGAAATCGAGTGGATCAACTGATCGCAGAAGTCGTCACGATGACTCAATCGATTATGGCACCAGTGAAATCAACACTTCGGAAACAAAGACGCGCTCAATCCGGGGGTAAAACTGCCTGATGAAGCTGCCGCGACAAGATCAAACGTCTAGCGTGGGATTCAATATGACCCCCTTGATAGACGTGGTGTTTCTACTCATCATTTTCATCCTCGTTTCCAGTCATCTGGCGAAACAGGAAGCACAAATGGAACTGGATCTGCCAAAGGCCAACTCAGGCGCCAGTGCTGTCGATGATCCTGCGGCCAGAGTGGTCATCAACGTTACTGCGGATGGCGGCCTACTCGTTGGTGGCCACCGAGTTTCGCAGGAGCAACTTGTCCAGCGATTAAGCCAACGGGTTCAGATCGACGGGATTGGACTAGAAGTTCGAATTCGGACAGCAAGGCAGGCCAATTACGCAACCGTACGGCCGATTCTGCTGTCCTGTACTCAAGTAGGAATTTGGAATGTATCCTTTGCCGTTTACCGACCGCAGGAGGGCAGCTAATGCGACGACCATCAGTTTTTGATCGGTATCGTGGAGATGCTGAACTGAAAATGACACCGATGATTGACGTTGTCTTTCTGCTACTGGTGTTTTTCGTATGGACGGCTAGCTTTCAGGCGGTCGAATATCTGTTGCCGACCAGCGTATCTGCGGAAGTTGGATCAGATGATACACAAAGTGAAGAGCCACCTCCGGACTTTGATTTTGAAAATGTTGTTGTCCGGATCCTTTGGGATGGTGCTAATCCAAGTTGGTCCGTCAATGACCAAGATACGCCTTCATTGGCAGCCGTGCGTCAACGTCTCCAGGTGATTGCAGATATTAAGGTAGATGTCCCAGTGATTCTTCATCCGGATGACGGTGTGCCGATTGGTGATGTCATTGATGTTTATGACTTATCGCTGCTTTCCGGATTTGACACGGTACAGTTTGCGATTAGTGATCTCGTTGAAAAGTAACTCGTCGACAGCCGTTGACATGATGCAACCTAATAACCAGCCACGACTCCTTCGATTAACGATGCTCACTTTTTCTGTGTGCACCTTTTGGGCTGGCGTTGTATCAGCGATTGATCATGTAGACCAACAGCTACTGGATGGACTACGTTCGCGTGGGTTGTATGGCATCGCTATTCATTACTGCAATGAACAATTAGCTGTCGAAGAAATCCCTCCGCGGGATGAGGCGATTTGGACAGTCGAGCTGATTAGAACGCACGCCGATCATGGATTGAATCTGCCGTCAACTGATAGACAGTCGGCATGGAGCATGGCGCATGAAGCGACTGCAGCGTATATAGCCGCAAATCCAGAATCACCATTTTCCGTTCATGTGAGACTGCAAGGTGCTTTGGCGGAGAAATCCAAGGGTGAATTACTGAGACACGAATCTGCAATTGCAATCGATCAGCAAAAGGCAATTGATGCATCGAGAACAGCACTACGCGCGGCCATACGTTCGCTAACAGAGTTGGAACGAGATTTACCGGACATTATTGCAAAGTTCAATGCTGCACCGCGCGATGATCTCAGTGAGGCAGAGTTGCTTTCTGTTCAAATCAATACCCAATACCATTTGGCACATGCATTACTTCAACAAGCTCTAACGTACGGTGCCAACCAAAGTGATCGATTGTTAGGAGTCGACCGTTGCTTGAAACGGCTGGATGTGCCGTTAGCTCAGCTCGATGAGAGAGATTCACTATTTGGTGATATCGTGCTACTGGCTGCTCACTCGCATCGATTGCTTAGCCAAGTAGGTGATGCTGTTCAGGTATTAAAACGCGTCGACGTGGATAAATCACCTCCTCGCTTACAACTTCGTTTACGAGCAGAGCAGATTCGAATTCTTTTGGCCGCGAAAAAAGTAGCCGAAATCCAATCGCTTTCCGATAAACGTATGACAATTGGCGGCGTATCGTCACCGGACTTATTTATGGCGTGGCTTGAAGTATTCCTGCATGAATGGAAGGTAGCTGAGGATGCAATGAATGAAGAGAAGGTGCGTCAGATGCAAAAGGCATCGCTGCAGCTGGTCGGTCAAATTAAGCAGCGGCACGGCTCATATTGGGGACGAAGAGCGGAGCTTTTGTTAATTGATGTTGCTGGTCAAAGCTCCACCATGAACAACCTGGCAATCATTGAGAAAACAGCTGACGACTTGTTCAAACGTGAGCAATTAGAGGAAGCAATTGCCGCTTACCGCGCTGGTGCAGTACAGGCCGAACAACAGGAAGATACGCAGTCGGCATTCCGACTGTATTACAAGGCAGCGCAGGTTGATCTCAGTCGAGACGAAACGGAAAGGTATCTGGCCCAGTTAAGACAATTGGCTTTGCATATTCCAAAACATGAGTATTCACCAACGCTGCACTTAATTGTGGTCCAACATGTACTCAAACAAGTTAATGAACAACCAGAAGCACGCCCGTTACTTGTGGAGTTACTGTCAGAGCATGTACAGCATTGGACACAAGGCACAACGGTCGATCAGGCAAGGACTTGGCAAGGGCTGCAGTATCAACAGGATCAGGCATGGGATCGTGCGGTCTTTGCCTACTCCAAAGTCTCACGCGACTTTGGACAACTGGATAAAGTGCTCAAGCAGTTAGAGATTTGTTGGGTGGCTTTGATCGAGCAACTGGACGACCAAACTGCGGATGAGCAGATCGACCGCGCTGTAGAACACTTTGCAATGCGTGTGATGGATATTGAACAATGGCAACCCGGGGATCGGCAGGCAGTTCTTTCGCTGGCGAGCTTGTTAATACGTTACAAGGGATCCTATCAACAGGCCCTTTCCATCATTAATCAGTGTGCCGAAGGGTCGCCCGAGCCGACCGCCAGCTGGGTTGCATCAAGCAGCAGCTTGAGAATCGTTGCGCTCGCAGCGACGGGACAACAATCCGAGGCAAACGAGTTAATTGAGCAACTTGGAAATGGCGAGCCAAACAGGTGGCTTGATATGCTGGAACAGTTAACTATGCTCGCCAGCCAATCTTCCATGGAAATCACCAAACGCATTGGTGCACTGCAGGTAGAGACCATAGAGTTGTTAAGCGAGCGTATCGATTCCGAGGACGATGACTTTAAACGCAGGTGGGAGTTTCAGAGGGCGCTCAGCTTGTCATATGCAGGCCAAACGGATGAGTCGATCGCGAGTTTTAAAAAACTCGCGACTCAGAATCCTAAAAGTGGAGTTATCCAACGAGGGTACGGTAATGTGCTTTTGGATTCTGAGAACGGGGAATATCTGAAACAAGCCATACTTCAGTGGCGTCGCATCGCTGGAAACACCCCCCCGGAATCTGCCGCATGGTTTAATGCCAAATACAATGTTGCACTTGGCTATTTCAAGCTCGGACAAAAAGATGAGTGCGCGACACGTATCAAGTACCTTCAAGTAACAACAGGACTCGATAAGGCGCCTAATAAGAACGACTTTCTGGAATTACTAGGTAAATCCAGTCGCTAGTTAACTTTCAAAGAGTGTGCCGCACGGCAGGCTGACTACCAGGGTGCACGTAGGTAGTAGACGCCAAACTGGCTGGAGTTTTGGGGCCAACGCGGAGTTGCATGGTACGGTCCGTAACCGGAGACGTTTGCGCCCGGATAGACGAGATTGTATTGGTGACCCAACGGCATGATGATGCTTTTGGATACACCCCAGCCATATTGCCGCGAAGTGTTGGCGTTTGGTGGGACAACCAGTGCAACGGGTGCACCGTATGCCTGATGCATGAAATTACCATTCCAAGGAGTCACAGCTGCCATTTGAGCCTGCATCTGTACTTCTTGATTTCGAAACGGCAGCAGACGTTTTCTGGCTTCAGCATTCTCGCTGCTACCAGTGACCAGGATCATTGCCAAGGCTAGTAGGGCAATCTTCTTGAGCTTGATGAGCATGGGGGGAACCTCAAATTAAGCGAAGGGATATTAATTGGATTGGGTTACTACTGTACTACCAGTAGATAACACGGGTACGTGTCATGCCACGACCACCATCGAAATAGTGATGGTACGTGCGGTAGTGCCGATACAGGAATTCATGCGGTAGGAATGGTTGGTACGTCGAATAAACGTGACCAACCGTTGGCGGCACAGCGCGTGGTGCGGTGTAAATCTGTGCGGGCATTCCGCCACCTTGAACCGGTGCATAGTAGTTATAGAACAGTACGGGAGGCGTCGGGGCTTGATATGGTCTCTGGTGACTTGGTGCTTGAGCAGCAACAGGAGCATCCTGTTGTTGCACTTGTTTGACCGCGGTTGTGCGAAAGCGAAGAAGTTTTGGGTTCTTTGCATCTACTTCTTCTGAGCTCGTGATGATCATGGCCAGAGCGAGTACTGCGCTAACTGTGATTCTAGCTGTCATCGATTCATTCCCTCGTTTGAAATGCCCTATATAACGAATAGTCCCTGCCACACTTAACGCTACCACTTAACAATCATGCACTCAGAATAGAATCTATATACACGACTGCCTTGATATGGTGCATCAGTTAGTAATTCGGTTTATTCCGACTATTCGGGTGAGTAATTGTGACCCCATTTCTCTAAGAATGGGCAGTTCTGTCATACGTGTGCCAAAGTCGGGTGTGCATCGCTCTGCATAACCGATATAATCGTCACGCTTTACCATAAACGACGTTGGATATGAGTATTATTAATTCTCAACAGGCACGAAGCGAGCCTTAAATGCAGGGCTTGCAAAGCCCGCGGTAGCATCATCAGATTAGATGCGGTTTACGGCAAAGAAGTTGTCAGCCAACGCCTTAAAGCATCAATGGATTTAGTGCACGATTTTCGTGCGATGTAGGTAACGGAGTACATAGCCATTGGCAACGGTATCTAAAAACGGCACCTCGAAACGACGATCAACAGCGCAGTCGATGGCCGCAAACCAGCGGTCGATTTCGGTCTCTGAGTTTTTCGCAAAAAACCGACATTTGCTCGGTTTTGACAACCCGCGCAAAGCTTTGTTGACGACCGTCAAGGAAGCAGTGGATAACTCGCTTGACGCATGCGAAGAAGCGGGCATCATCCCGGAAATCTGGGTGGAGATCATCCAGGTAAAAGAGAATCGATTCGAAGTATCGATTCAGGACAACGGCCCCGGGATCCTAAAGAAACAGATTCCTTTAATCTTTGGAAAACTTTTGTACGGTTCAAAATTTCATAGATTGAGAATGAGCCGTGGTCAGCAGGGTATTGGAATCAGTGCTGCTGGTATGTACGGGATGCTCACCACAGGTAAGCCCGTCAAGATTGTCTCCAAGATCTCGATCAGAAAGCCGGCTCACTATTACGAAGTTCAAATAGATACCAAGACAAATAATCCGGAGATTCTAAATGGCCGTGGTAACGGCTTGGATATTCCAGCGGGTGAAAAGGGTCGCAACATCATGGAATCCAAGAAGATCCAATGGAATAGCTTTTATCCAGCAACAGAAGATGAAGAGCCCCAAGAAGTTCGCAGTGGCACTCGGGTCACCATTGAACTGGAAGCTAAACACCAGCGTGGTCGCGGCAGTGTCGATGAATATCTGGAACAAACAGCAATTGCCAACCCCCACGTAACACTGCACTACAGAGATCCCGATCAGGAATGGCGAACTTACGGTCGCGCGACAGAGGAATTGCCACCGGAGCCGAAAGAAATCAAACCTCATCCTTACGGCGTTGAAATGGGACGACTTGTCACCATGCTCAAGGAAATGAAGGAAGGTACGATTTCACAATTCCTGACCCAGTCGTTCACGCGGGTAAGCCCTGCGGTTGCCCGGAGGATTTGTGAAGGTGCAGGTATCAGCACGCGTGCCGGTGTAAAGAAAATCGGCAGGGATGAAGCAGATAAGATCTACCATGCCATCCAGGAAACCAAGATAAAGGCGCCGTCGACAGATTGCATCTCACCGATCGGTGAAGATCTGTTGATTAAAGGTTTACATCAGGTTGTACCGGCAGAATTTTATGTTGCAGCTACCCGACCACCATCGGTATATCGAGGTAATCCGTTTCAGGTTGAAGTAGCCCTGGCTTATGGTGGCCAAAGCGTAGTACAAAAAGTGTCGGCGGAAGTTCTGGACCAGCTACTCGATCAAACTGATTCGAGGACGATTCGACAATTCCTTGTGAACACATTTGATGGCATTGGTAATGACGCTGCAGACAAGATTATCAAGGAAGCTGACTTTGGATCGCGCCAATCACCAACGAAACTGAATGCAGAACAACGCGAGACTCTACATCATGCCATGAGGAACGTAAAGCTCTCCGACGGGCAGGGAATTCAGGTCTATCGATATGCGAATCGTGTGCCTCTGCAGTTCAAGATGCGGGATTGTGCGATCACCCAAACGGTCATGGGTACGAATTGGCGCAGCTATGGTCTTTCACAGTCTCGTGGCAATCTGCCATCTGGCCCTGTAACGCTTATGGTGCATCTGGCTAGTGTTTGGGTACCGTTTACAAGTGAATCCAAAGAAGCAATCGCGGCTTATCCTGAAATTGAAAAAGAGATACGGCTGGCTCTTCAAGCGGTTGGTCGTAAACTCGGACTGTTCCTTAAACGCCGGCAAAAGGTAAAGCAAGAAGGTGAACGAAGAAGCGTCTTTATGCGATATCTTGCAGAAGTTGCTGGCGCCGTTTCAGATCTGAACGGATCAGATCGCGAGGAAATACACAGCAATCTGTTGCGCGTAGCAAATCGCGTGACCAAAGTAGCAGATACAAAGTTCGATGAGAGTGGCAATAAGATTCAGGAAGAAGAGAGCTTTGGCGACAACGTGTTAATTGTTGAACAGGGTGATCCGGAAGAAGCGCTCAAGCAGCGTTTATTGGAAGGTAACCCACAACAAAAACTATTTTGATAAAAGTCACCGGTGCAATTGAGAATGAACAACCGGTTTTGGTAAAGACGAATGGCAAAAAAGAAGACGACAACAGCGAAAACAGCTCGCATGGCAAAACTTAATGCGCGCGATAAGAAGACGCTTAATTCACTCGTGGGGATGGCCGACGATGTGGAACGTTTCGCCTCTCGCGGTCGTGCTCCACACATCGAGATACCGTCTCGATCACTGTCGAATGTAAAGTACAACAAGAGCCGCAAGATCATTGAGATGGGCTCTTCCAAGAACAAACGGGAATTGTTCAACCTGTCTCAAGCCCGTACCTATATGCAGACCTTACTGGTTGGCTCTGGATGTAAACAATTAATCGAGCAGGGTAAGACAACCAGCATTCGTGGTCTCTACTATTTGCTAAAGCACACCATCGAAGGTACCCGTGAAGAGACATTTGTAGACCAGGGTGACTGTGACCCGGTTATCGAAGATGTTGAAGTCGCATTAAATGCTCTTCGAGAGGAGTTGCACGTATACGCATCAAATCGTGGTGCGATGGTTGGCAACATTGTTGTAAATGACAACGGTGATGAAATCGACTGTAGCCGAATGGGTTCTGGTGGTTATGCGATTCCCTCTATCGTGGAAGAGGAAGTTATGCAATTTGTTAGCTGTAAAGCTGACTTCGTACTGCATGTGGAAAAAGACACTGTTTGGCGGCGATTTAACGAAGATAAATTCTGGCAAACGCATAACTGCATTCTGACCCACGGTAATGGACAGCCGCCGCGCGGTGTTAGGCGATTACTGAATCGATTGAATAACGAATTGAACCTGCCGGTGCTCTGTTTGCTCGATAATGATCCTTGGGGGTATTACATTTACAGCGTGATCAAACAGGGATCGATTAACCTCGCATACGAGTCCAAGCGAATGGCAATCCCGGGGGCCCGCTTTATAGGATTGCGAAGTATTGACTATGAGCGGTGTGATCTAAATCCAAGTGTGACGATTAAGCTCACCGATAACGACATTAAGCGCGCGAATCAAATTGCCAATTACCCGTGGTTTGAACCAAAAAAGCGCTGGCAAAAAGAAATCAAGAAACTTCTCAGCAATGGTTTCAAACTTGAAGTCGAAGCGCTCATTAGCAAAGACATCAGTTACGTTACCGAAGAGTATGTGCCCGCTCGCCTCGCTGATCAGGACTTCCTTGATTAAGGATTAATCTGATCGTCGTATGACTGACAAACTCTGTGAAATCTCGGCCGAAGACTATACTGCAGTGTACGAGCTATGGCAGCACTGTGACGGACTCGGAGGGCTCGAGAATCGCGAGCAATTCGTGCGATTTGTCGATAGGAATCCCGGTTTAAGCGTGACGGTTCGTGATGATAAAATCATCGTTGGGGCACTAATGTGCGGCCACGATGGTAGACGCGGATATTTATACCACCTTGCTGTACACCCTGATGCCCGCGGTAGAGGGTTGGCACGATTGATGATCGAAAGCTGTCTAGACAAACTGCGTGATCTACAGATTCAACGATGCACAGTCTTTGTCAAGAAAGACAATACCCTCGGGCTGGAGTTCTGGCTCCACAACGGTTGGTGGAAACGATCAGATTTAGATGCCTGTGCGTTCGATCTTGTCATCAACTGAATCTCGTTGCACCATCAGTATCTTCAAAGGCTGGCTTATAATAGTTCGCTGAAAGCGTTGTGTATCAATTGCTCTATTTCCCAGTACGCACATACGAAACATGAAAACAGTAATAAACGACCAACGCCCCGAATTACTCATGGATTATCCGTCGGTGGTCGAGGTGCCTGTTCAATGGTCAGATCAGGATGCCTTTGGCCATGTCAATAACGCTAAATACCTGACATGGTTTGAGACTTCCCGCATCGTCTACGTCAAACAGTGTGGGATGGGGCACTTTATGGATAATTCCAAGATCGGGCCGATCCTTGCATCGGCCACTTGCAACTATCGCCAACAGGTTGCTTTTCCAAATGACGTCCTGGTGGGCACACGAGTGTCGCGTGTAGGTCGACGTAGTTTCACGATGGAACATCGGATTCTTTCCCGAGCCGCCGATGGCGTTGTAGCAGACGGACAGTCCATCATTGTCATGTTTGATTATGAGAAACAAGAGTCTGTGTACGTTCCGGAAGAACTAAGAAACGCATTTGATACCTTTGAAGGCAGCAGTGCGGAATCCACATCCAAGGATGATGAAGCGTAGCCATGGTTGATAAGCTCCCCGGTAATCTCTACGACTATCCTGGTTACTACGATCTGGTCTACGGGAGTGACTGGAAGGCTGAGCATGACTTTCTCATTGGTGCCTTCGATCGATTCATAAACGGCGGAGCGCAGCGTATCTTGGAACCTGCTTGTGGTACCGGTCGTCTGATCTATCGGCTAATGAAGCACGGAATGGAAGTGCACGGATTGGACCTGAGTGAAAACGCTGTTGAATACTGTAACAACCGTCTTGAGCGTCACGGTTTTCCACAAACAGCAGTTGTCGCGGATATGTGTGACTTTCATTATGACGACGCATTCGACGCGGGCTTCAATACGATAAACAGCTTTCGTCATTTGGAATATCATGATCAGGCAATCGCGCATTTGCGTTGTATGAGCCAAGCCATCAAGCCGGGCGGAATCTATGTCTTAGGGATTCACTTATACCCTGCAGTTGGTCCTCCAATCGAAGAGGAATCTTGGTTTGCTCAACGCGGGCATTTGGGTGTGCAAACCAATATGACATTAATGCATCGAAATCTCGATGAACGGTATGAGCAATACAAGATGCGATATGACATCTGGACGCCAACGAATCATCAGGTTTTAGAAGATGTGTTTCGGTTTAGAACGTATACGTCCATTGAGTTTCAGCAGTTGCTTGATGAGGCAGGGCAATGGGAAATCATTGATACATTTGATTTCCAGTACAATCTTAAGCAGTCGATGCCAATTGATGACCAGACCGAAGATGTGGTTTATATATTGCGTCGCGTGTAACGATGATGAATTTCAGGATCCGAACTATGAAAACGGTAAGTCGCGCGACACTCGTCTGGGTCTTACTGACTAGTGGTCTTTGTATGTCTCTCACAGCTCAAGAAAACACTTCAGCTTCACCGGACTTTTCCGGAGTGATCAAGCGTATTCAGCAACGTGTACAGTCCGGTGACGTACCGTCATGTGCTGTGGCGGTTGTCAAGGACGGCAAGATCATATGGGAACAAGGATTTGGTCTGGCCGACCGGGAGAATAATCGAAAGGCTGACGAGCATACGATGTATTCACTCGCATCCATCTCCAAGCCTATTACGGCAACGGGGATTATGAAACTGGTTAAGGATCGCAAGCTGACGCTTGATGAAGATATCAACAAGTACCTTGGCCGAGCCAAGCTCGAGAATCTGGTTGACGGTGAAACACCAGCAACACTTCGACAGGTTCTTAATCACTCGTCAGGTTTGCCTATACATGCACAGTTCTTTTATGACCATGAAGAATTCAAAGCACCGAGTTTTGAAGAGTCGATTCGTAGATATGGGAAGCTCATGTCTAACCCCGGTGAGCGATATACATATGCGAATTTCGGCTATGGAATCCTGGACTTCATAATTGGTCGTGCATCACGTAAGTCATATGCAGACTGGATGAAACGAGAGGTGTTCATACCACTTGGTATGAATCGAACATCCGTTCATTTAAGCGATGAATATGAGCAGTATGCAGCCGTACGCTACGGTGAGGATGGGAAGCCGATTCCGTACTACACGTTTGATCACGATGGTGCGTCTGCGGTATATGCCAGTGCACATGACTTGGCGCGATTTGCCTTATTCCATCTTGGTGAGTTGCTCGAAGATCAAGTAGAGATTTTCGAAATTCAGGGTGTACTGGAAATGCAAACTCCTACTCAGGAGATCGTTTCGGGTAGCGGATATGGAATGGGCTGGCGGATTACCGAAGATGATTTTGGTATTAAAACTGTTCGTCACACAGGAGGCATGCCAGGTGTTCGAACATATCTGACGATTTTGCCGGATCATAATGCGGCTGTGATTGCCCTGTGTAACTCATCGAGTGACTTACCAGGGCTGGTAACTCAGGATGCCATCGCAGCACTCTCACCGCTGTACCAAAAGAATCTCATCGCGTGGAGATTGTCTTCACCAAACGCATCACCTGCGCAGGAACCTATGCCCGATGAGTTGCTTGGTTATTGGCGCGGCAAGCTAAAAACATATGAAGGAGACCGCCTAATCGAAATCTGGGTGCATGAGGATCAAGATGTGCACGTGCGTATCGATGAAGACCTAAAAATGCTTGTAAACTACTCGGACTATGACGGTGATGTTTTTACCGGCGAGTTTCGAGCCGAAATGGATACAACTGATATCAGCCGATCACCATATACGATTTCAATGAAGCTGAATCTAAACGACGGCATGCTACAGGGATTCCTTACAGCGGTATCGCGATCTTCCACGGATTCAGCGAAGAATCTTCCAAAATATACTCGCTTTCTTATTAGCCATTTTTGCTCACTCGAACGTGTTTCAAAGTTAGCTGGTAGCCGTAAGCTAAATCTCAATAATTCGCTGCAAGGCTGGTCTGTCATTACGGATAACGACTTTGAGAAACATGGCGAGATTTCTGTAGAGGAAGGAGTCATTAGTTTGTCATCCGGTAAGCCGGCAACAGGTATTCGTTATGCCGGCAAAGACTTCCCAACGATGAACTACGAAATATCACTTGAAGCGCGACGTACTGATGGCCGCGATTTCTTTTGTGGAATCACATTTCCAGTTGAAAACGAATTTTGTTCTATGATCATCGGTGGTTGGGGCGGCGGTGTCGTGGGATTGTCAAATATCGACAATATGGCAGCAGTTGAAAACGAAACGACAGGTTTCCTGGATGTTGAGGACGATCGTTGGTACCAGATCCGACTAAGAGTTACCACGGAATCCATTCAAGCTTGGATTGATGGAAAAGAGTACTTTAGTGTTCCTACTGGCAATCACAAATTTGGTATTTGGTGGGAACAGGAGCCGGTGCGACCGTTTGGGATCGCCAGTTGGTACACTTCCACTCAACTAAAAAACATCCGCATTAGCGCGCCTGACTAGCCTAAGTTCACTGTCGTTGCACTGCAGATAAATCCTGAATGCTTTTGAGTGTTAGTGGAATGCCGTTTTCTCGTGCCTTAGAATCAGCATTGCGGTGAACATCATTTAGATCCTCTCATTTTATTGCGCCGACTTTGGAGTACCTCATGACAAAACTTTATACAGCGAAGTTGCACACAAGCATTTTAATGGTTGCACTCACGTCTCTCGTCTTCGCATTTGCAGAGGTCAATGCGGACCCCCTTCCAAACACAAAACCGCTCACGCTGGACGGTGATATAACAGACAAGCTTGTAGCTGACGCAGATAAATTCGTGTTGCGTCAGGTGGAAAACTCTATTGAGAAGCGATCGCAGTATTGGAATCGCGATGCTTCAAGTCGCGATGCTTATGAAGCCTCTGTAAAGAAGAATCGTGAGCGGTTGTCATATATTCTCGGTGTGCGAGATGATCGTGTAGCATTTGAGGATTTGGATGTGATCTCAGGCACATCGGGAGAATTTGCGTTCGCGGAGACACGCTACGCTAAGATCTACCGCGTAAAGTGGCCGAGTATTCGAGCACAGTCGGGTGAAGGCTTTCTAATTATCCCAAATGAGCCTAATGGTACGACGGTTGTAGCAATTGCAGATGCAGACCAAACACCGGAAATGCTGTGCGGGCTAACAGAGGGGATCTCTCCGAAATCTCAGATCGCCATGAGGCTTGCTGAACAGGGAGCGACAGTGGTTGTTCCGGTTATTCTGGGGCGTACTCAAAAGAAACACGAAGGCCGTGGATTGTTATCAAGTCGTGAGTTCATCTATCGCAGCGCATATGAGCTCGGTCGTCACGTAATCGGATACGAATTACAGAAAGTGCTGGCTGCAGTTGATTGGGCAAGTAGTCGATCTGACGACGGGACGATTGGTGTTGTAGGTTATGGCGAAGGAGGATTGCTTGCGTTCTATGCGGGGGCCATCGACACTCGCATAGATTCGACTTGGGTCAGCGGGTACTTTGATTCCCGCCAAAACATTTGGCAGGAGCCTGCAGCCCGCAACGTGTGGGCACTTCTGGAGCAATTCGGAGATGCGGAAATTGCGTCGCTGTATGCTGGGCGGTCACTCGCGATTGATGCGTCTAAGGGACCAGAGTTTGAAGTTACAGGTTCCGGTGGGGCGGCGCCAGCTCGGATTGTGTCCCCGCAGTGGGATGTTGTACAGAGTGAATATGCCCGGGCACTTGAGCTTGTCGGTAGTGAAGACTTAACTGCTACCTGGTCTTTATCACAAGGAAAAGAGGATCAAAACTTCTCTCATAGCTTGAGTGCTTATTTACATAGCTTGGGTGATGATGAGTTATCACTCATCAAAGGAACACCACCGGTCAAATTGCACGGTGATTTAGATGACCCAGTTGCAAGGGAAAACCGAATTGAACTCGAAATGGATCAGCATACGCAATGGTTGCTAACGGAGACGCCATTTATTCGGAAAGAGTTTACGAAGAACCTAGATACAAGTTCCGTAGAGAAATACAAAGAATCCACCGAGTGGTACCGGGAGTATTTCCGAAATGAAGTGGTTGGAAAGTGGGATCTTGATGCTAAGCCATTGAATCCTCGGACGCGACTGGTCGAGGAGAACGCAAAATGGACTCGGTATGAAGTCGTGCTGGATGTATATGATGACGTCATAGCATATGGCCTCATTACCATTCCGACGGGAATTAAGGACGGTGAACAGCGGCCGGTCGTGGTGTGTCAGCATGGGCTGGAAGGTCGACCACAGGACACGATTGGTGAGCAGAATGAGCAATACTATTCACGCTTTGCGACACGGCTTGCTGAACGTGGATTTATTACATTCTCACCACAGAACCTGTACATCTTTCGGGACAGATTTAGAACTATTCAACGTAAGTCCTATGTCTTGAAGAAGACGATTTTTTCGACGATCGTGCCACAGCATCAACAGATCGTTAATTGGCTCAAGACATTGCCGCAAGTCGATGACAAACGGATAGCTTTTTACGGACTGTCTTACGGCGGTAAAAGTGCAATGCGGATTCCGCCGTTGGTAACGGACTATTGTCTTTCGATTTGTTCAGCGGACTTCAATGAATGGGTGCGCAAGAATGCTTCTACCCAACATGGCTTCTCTTATGTATGGCATGGTGAATACGAGATTTTCGAATGGGACTTGGGTGGGACATTTAATTACGCCGAAATGGGATACCTGATTTGCCCGAGGCCCTTTATGGTTGAACGCGGTCATTTTGACGGTGTTGGCGTGGATGAATGGGTTGCATACGAGTACGCAAAAGTACGACATATGTATGCCGCGTTGCTAAAGATACCCGGGCAAACAGAAATCGAGTGGTTTGACGGTCCACACAAGATCAACGCTGTGAAGACTTTTGATTTTCTTCACAAACATCTGGATTGGCCAGTATCGCAGTAAGGTTATGGGCTAGCCAACTTCAAGACTTGCCTGGCACATCGGACAGCTCTCAAAAGTATCGATATAAAAGACGTATTCGAATTCAATTAGCCGCGGATGAATACGTGTTTCCGGTAAATACTGCGAACAGAACATATCGTAGAGATCGCGTGGACCGAAGTGGTCACATACGCTTATCGCCACTCCATGTTTGGCTATACGCGCTAGTACTTCAGCAATCTTGATACTGATCTCCTCGTCTGACATCACGCTTGAAGGCGGCAATCTTAACGGAGGGTCCAATAAATCAGCTAGAAACACGTCATGTTGGCCAGATGATATTTCATCAAGGAATTTGAAAAATCTGTCCGTTGTTCTGTCAGCACCGGTAATGTCATGAATCAGAGGGTAACGGATTAACCCGGCATTGGTCGAGAATTTCCCCTTTTCATTGGGCATTGGAAAGGAAAGAAGGAATTCTCTCGACTCGTTGCTTGATTGAAGAAGATCGCTGGGCACTTCCGGAGTGATGAATTCATCATTGGTGACTGACTCGTACACACGATCAATGAATTCTGTCCTTGCGTATACTCCCATTTCATCGACTTCCGAAGTGTCGTGATCTTGGGATTCCGCACGTTCAAAAATCACCCCGCATATGTGTATTGCCACGGGCCCGTTTTGTCCGTGCCATCGCAAATGGAACTCAAGGTCGTCGCTGTTGGAAAGATCTAAATCATGACATGGAGTTCCACTTGGATGATTGATCGAAACTTCAAGAAGCGCTCCAACCTGAGTTGTCAGAAGCTCGTCACGAATTTCATCGGGTGCTTCAACAAACTCCGCTGAAAGCGGTGGGCGGACCCTGAAGCTTTGACCCTTGAGATGATCAGGTATCTCACCTGTTAGAAACAAGCTCACATCCCGCTCTAATCCGCATAACCAAAGGCGGCCATCGAGCGTCATGGAGTGGTTTAGGTGTATGATTCCTTCTATCAGATATGAAGTGATTTGATGGACCATTTGTGACTCCCTTTATTTCGATTTGAGAGCCATCTGAAGTGGAATTGGTGGTCGGATGGTATTGTTACATGCAGAGAGAAAGAAGCAAAGGATTATTTGTCGTTGGTGTCATACCGTGACAAATGACGTCATGTATCCCCTTGTTTCAGGCTCTTCAAGATTCGAGAATGAGATGGTACTCATGCATTTTTCACTTCTCAATTCATTTCTCAATTCAAGGTGGAGATCCCACAAATGAACCGTTTGAACATACTTTCCATATTGATGGCTGTGGTTATTACCGTGCCTGTCACGGCACAGGACAAAAAGGAATGGATTAAACCTGAAGAAGCTGCCAAGACAGCACATTACAAAATCCAGGGTGAATACCTAATCGAAGTTGAACAGGATGGTCAGCAAGTTAAGGTCGGCTTTCAGGTGATCGCATTGAGTGATACTACATTCAAAAGCACCGCTTTTCTCGGCGGTTTGCCAGGTGCCGGTTGGGAACGTGGTGGCGAGACTCGCACCAGTGAAGGCAAACTGGAAGGGGATATAATCTCCTGGACTTCAGAGGATGGAAATGTTGCTCGAAGTAAACTCGTCGAAGCAGGCATTGGTTTGATCAATGATGCTGGCGAAGTTACTACTACGATTCCTAAGGTTCACAGAAAAAGTAAGACGCTCGGTGCTAAGCCTCCTGAAGGCGCTGTTGTACTGTTTGATGGTTCTGCTGAATCAGTGAAAAACTTTGAACGAGGTGAGATGGTTCTTGATAAACTCCTTCGACATGACTGTGAGTCGAAACAAAAGTTTGGTGACCACAAACTTCACTTGGAGTTTCGTACACCGTACATGCCATTTGCTCGCGGGCAGGGCCGTGGAAACAGTGGTATGTACATTCAGGGACGGTACGAAGTGCAAGTGCTTGATTCATTTGGGCTTGATGGGAAAAACAATGAGTGCGGTGGTATCTACTCGATCTCTGAACCCAAAGTAAACATGTGCCTACCGCCGTTGTCATGGCAGACATATGACTATGACTTTACAGCCGCGAAATATGATGCAGATGGCAAGAAGGTTAAAAATGCCCGAGTAACAATCAAGCATAACGGTGTGGTCATTCATGACGATCTGGAATTACCAAACCATACGCCAGGCAAACACCCGGAAGCTGATTCACCAGGCTTGTTGTACTTGCAAGGACATGGAAATCCTGTCGTATACAGAAACGTCTGGGTTGTCGAAAAATA
>JAKUOW010000150.1 GCA_022451045.1 Pirellulales bacterium
ATCGAATTTCACGTAGACACGTTCAGCATCGGCTGCAGGAGTACTAGACTCTGGCACGTTTGGCGATGTAATGGGGGGTAGGTCACCAACATCGAATGATTTTGTCCATTTCACAGAGCCGTTCGCGGCATTGAAGCATTGAATCTCAAACGTGTTCTTGTCCTTAAGACTCGTCGTAATTAACTTACCGTTGCTGACAATTGGGCAAGCAATTCCCTGACCGATTTCCTGTTTCCACAACACACCATTTTCATAGGAAAACTCAACGGGCAGATTCCGACTCTCCGTAGACACGCCAGCCGCATTGTGCCCACGAAATTGAGGCCAATCTTCAGCATCTGCCAAGGAACTAAATAACAGTAGCGAGCTAATTGCACAAACTAAGATTCTGGACATCATCGGCTCCAAAGTCACTAAATTAAGAACAGAACTCAGCCTATCTTTTTAGGCTCTAGGAAGCAAGAAAACCTCGATGCCATGTTTAAAGAGTTTGTTAATAGTAGATGCCCTGAATGATCTTCACACACCCTGCATAACAAATAGTACGATACATATATCGACTTACTGTAACTCTGGAGTATTCAAATGCGTTGCCAAACTCTCGTCGCTCTTTTCGCTTCACTCCTTCTCGCTGCCGTTCTCAATGCCAAATCACCCTCATGGAAAAAACATACCGTGATGGAACAGGGACATTGCAATACTGCTGTGGCCATAGACGCAAATGGGGACAAGTTAATGGATGTTGTGGCCAGCGTTAGTGGAAAAGTAAGCCTATTTATCGCACCTGACTTCACAACCGAAGTCGTTCTGCACCGGTTCACAGCCGGTGGTAATTGCATTCATAGTACCACCATCGACGTCGATGGAGATGGCGACCTCGATTGGGCAGGTACCATCGCAAGTGACCATCCTTTTTGGTTGGAAAACCCCGGCATTGAAAACGCCTCCAAAGGTGCTTGGGCAGCAAGGCCGATCGATACAGTCATAACCGGAATCCATTGCTTGTTGACCTCGGATATCGATAACGACGGCAAAGACGATCTGGTTATCAACAACTTTCTTCCGGATGACGGACTAAAGGATTCTATGGCATGGTTTAGTGTGCCCAAGGATCCTTATCGTGCACCGAACTGGAACCGACACGTATTCGCCCTTGGTGATGCTCGCGGTGGCAGCCACTATATGGGAGCCGGAGACATTGATGGAGATGGGTGGAAGGAGATTGCGGTGGGGGCCAAAGGCAAGCCCTTTGCCGACGGAAACTGGTTTGCTTTCTGGAAAAATCCCGGCAAGGAGAAAGTCAAAGGCGCATGGAAGAAAACCGTTCTTGCACTTGATGAAACAGCGGCGACAAATATATTGCCAGCAGATGTAAATGGAGACGGTAAGCCTGATTGGTTGGCGTCACGCGGTCATGGCAACGGTGTTATTTGGTTTGAAAATCCATCTTGGAAGATTCATGACATAGACACGGAGATTGAATTCCCTCACAGTTTGACCGTAGCAGATCATGATAACGATGGTGATATAGATGCCGCGACATGTGGCTACGGAAGCAAACGAGTTATGTGGTATGAAAATAACGGCAAAGGCATTTTCAAGTTACATATCGTTGATAACTTGCAAGAAAGTTACGACCTGAGGACGGTCGACATGGATGGTGATGGTGATTTGGATCTTCTGAATGCGGGTCGTGGGAGCGCCAACGTAGTTTGGTATGAAAACACGTCAAAATAGTGTCTCTCGTTCCACCAATGAGGTGTACCATGACATCACGTGTACGCGTCCTACTCCTGTGCATTTTGCTGCATTCGACTGTCGCGGCTCAGGATCCAGCACTTCTCTCACCAGCAGGCCTCGAAACGTGGGCTGTAGATAGCTACCACATCGTACGTTGGAAACCAGAGCATATCGGCAAGAACGCTCCTTTGCGTGCCGAACTCTCCGTAGACAACCGGAAAACCTGGACTACGATCACGTTACCATTCATCGATGCTGACAACGGTTCTTTACGCTGGCGAGTCCCAAATATCATAGCTAACAAGTGTTTCATTCGAGTCACCAATACAAAGACGAATGACTCAATTCAAAATGCCGATCCGTTTGAGATAATCCCATCGCAGGAGGTAGAAAATTACCGATGGTCTCGGATTCTCGAGCAAACACCGTATGCACCACGTGATGGTGCCGGAATTCTTTCCTTTAACGACAAAGTGTTTATCCTCGGTGGCTGGAATCCGGGAGACAAGAAGAACTTTCCACGAATATGCAACAACGAAGTCTGGAGTTCCACTACGGGAGAGAATTGGGAACTCGTTAAGCCAAACTCATTTCTTGATAACACGTTTGATTCAGCAACAGACTGGGAGGGGCGCCATACAGGAGGCTATGTGGTCCACGACGGTAAGATGTGGTTGATCGGTGGTGATGTCAATCAGCGACACTACCAAAACGACGTTTGGAACAGCACAAATGGGAGAGACTGGACGCTCGTAACCAATGACGTACCCTGGGGGCCGCGTGCGCTTCACTATACGGTTTCCTATCAGGGAAAACTTTGGGTCATTGGCGGGCAGACGATGCCAGCGTTCGCAGAATCCAAGGAGCGTTTTTATAGCGACGTCTGGACGTCCAAAGATGGAAAACAATGGACAAAGCTCACACGCGATGAAAACAGTTCTCAATGGAAGCCACGCGGCATGATTAGTGGCAGCGTTGTGTTCAATGAACGCCTTTGGCTTTTGGGCGGCGGTACATATGATACCCCCACCACTAAGAGCAGAAACTACTACAACGACATCTGGAGTACGAAGGATGGAAAAAGTTGGGTATCGCATACTCGCAATGCACCATGGCAAGCACGCCAATATCATCATGTGGTCGTCTACGACGATCGCATGTGGGTTATAGGCGGCTACAACGCTGGAGACATCAATGATGTCTGGTATTCATCCGATGGCGAAAACTGGTATCGCGTATTTGGGACCCCATGGCAGTCGCGACACGCAACTAGCGTCGTTGCGCATAACAACAAATTGTGGCTAACACTTGGATCCTGCATGGTGCCGGACCTCTGGCAGTTAGAAAGAAGCGACGATCCAAATTATAAGTCGCCCAAAGAACCACCAATAAAAGCCCTGACTGCGATCAAGCTCGACGGCTTTACCAAACGTAAGATTTACATATTCGATGCCAACAATCCAAACGGTTCACCATTAGGATTCAACGCACAGGCCACACGTCGAATACATGTCCCTATCTACTCAGGTACATTCGGAATCAACTATCTCGACCAACTCGGTCGGAATGCTTATGCGGAAATGAAAATAACCGACGGTGGTAAAATAGAATTCATGAAGTGGAATGACGGCGGCGTCAAAAACACGATCGTTGTAGATAACAACGCGCGCCCCCGCTACATCACAATCAGGCAGGATTAGTAAGATCAGCACCAGACACACCACCCGAGACGCTGAAAGATCGACCTGGGTGCGTTGGAAAGTGATGTTATTAGTTGGATTTGCAGCATTCTGCGCATATTTGCTTCGCAATGGGATATCAGCCGCAAATACCACCATTCAACAAGAGCTGCACCTTGATGACGAACAAATGGGAAAGATCCTAGCAGCGTTTGGAACAGCATATTTCATATGTCAGGTTCCGGGAGGGTTGCTTGGCAAAGTATTGGGGTCGCGGATTGGTTTCACAATCGTCACCGCCGGGTGCGCCATAGGAAACCTCTGGTCTACATTGGTCAGCTCTTTGAGCTCTTTGTGGGTCGCTAGATTCACCATGGGTATCTTTCAAGCTGGCCTTACTCCAATCTCGGCAAGAATTATTAAGGTTTGGATGCCCATCAAGTCCCGCGGAATGAGCTCCGCAGTTATCGCTGCCAGCATGTCCATTGGAAGCGTTGTTACTGTCGCATTTACCGGTGCTCTGCTTGAAGAAGGCATGACGTGGCAGACTATTTTCGTCGGCTTTTCTATTGTTAGCTTTATATGGTGTGTTGTGTTCTTGTGGTACTTTCGCAATAGACCAGACAGTCACCCTGGAATCGGCAACAAGGAATTATCCTTAATCCAGACCGGAAGGGATCCAAATCAAACAAGCGACAATTTCAATTGGCAGCAATTGATCGATGTCCTTAAAACACCAGGGCTGACAGCTTTATGCGTGCAATCATTTTTCCGCGCTGCTGGTTATATATTCTTCGTCACTTGGTTTTTCGCATTTCTCGAATACAAATATGGCATCGACAAAAAGCAGGCAGGCTTATTGACCAGTCTTCCCTTGGCGGCCGTGGTAATTGGGAGCCTGACAGGAGGATATGTTGTTGACTTCCTATATCGTCGCACGGGAAGTCGAAACATCAGCCGGTCTGCTACAGCGTTTATCGCCCTTCTATTCAGTGGGCTCTTTACCCTTGGTTCAGCCTGGCCAGATTCCGCTACGGGACTATCAGTCATGATTGCAATTGGTGCGTTGTTCTCCGGCGCAGGTTCACCGGCGGGATGGGCTGCGACGGTGGACGTAGGAGATCGCAATGCTGAAGTGGCTATGGGCGTTATGAACATGGCGGGCAGCCTGTCGGGCATCGTGCTACCATTGTTATTGGGCAGCTGGTTCAAAGAGATTCGCCAGTCTGATGGCGACTGGAATCAAATAATTTACTTGCACTCCGCCTTTTATTTTTGCGCAGCATTTTGCTGGCTGTTTGTAAAACCAGATAAAGTGCGCGCTACGTAACATCCTCATTTTAAAATCGCAGGCTTAAAACTCATGCCCATGCTCTTTGACACGCACACCAATTTAATGTGGTACCCAGACCACTTATCCGATGAATTTGTGGACTTCGCATGGGAAGCAAAACGGGCCAAGATGAAGCTCTCTGACGATGTTTACTTTGCAGGGGAAGGCACTGATCAGGCTAACGCGTTTGATTCGAAACCCGAACAGTTACTCGAGGCGTCGGTTGGTTCCGATCGAGTGATTGTTTTTGGAATCAAAGCACCATTTACCGGCATAAACGCCGATCAGGAGTTAATCGCCAACTTCGTCAATCAACACTCGGACAAATTCATCGGATGGTGTAGCGTTGATCCAAATGACGATGACTGTATCGAACAACTCGAATACTACGTTAATGATCTCGGCTTGCGTGGTCTAAAATGTTCTCCGATCTATCAGAACTGGGACCCTCAGGATCCGAAGCATATTCCGCTTTTCAAAAAGGCCGAACAACTTGGCATCCCAGTGAATATCCATCAAGGCACATCGTTTGTCAGACCCGGGCCGTTGAAATACGCTAATCCAATACAGCTTGAGGACATTGCCGTTGCTTGTCCTGACTTGAGGATCGTCATAGCGCATATGGGGCACCCCTGGGAAGATGAATGCGTAGTGCTCATTCGCAAACACCCAAATCTATACACCAACATTTCGGCACTTCACTACCGCCCGTTACGGCACTATCAGGCGTTTATGTCTGCAATCGAATATGGCGTAGAACACAAACTCGTTTTTGGCTCCGACTTCCCTTCAGCAACCGCACCTCAAGTCATCGCCGGACAACACAAAGTGAATGACGTCGTGGAGGGTACGAACCTTCCCAGGATTCCTGACGAAATGATCCACAATATCATTTATGAGAACTGGAAGAGATTCCTTCCCGAATACGCCTGAGACATGAGCCCTGTAGATATCACACCAAACTCATGAAGATAACGAACATAGAAGCGATACCTGTCAACGTTCCATTAAAAGACGGGATGACGACTAAAACGTCTCATGGGATTCACGCCACCTCGCCGTACGTGATTATTCAAGTGCACACCGACAGTGGCCTTATCGGACTCGGAGAAGCAACCGTAGCGCCTAGATGGAGTGGGGAAACAAGTGCGAGTTGCACCGCCGCGATTGAAGGGCTAATTTGCGACGCACTGACAGGGATGAACCCGTTAAACATACAGCAATGTCAATATCGTATGGAACGTGTCATCAAAGCCAATCCGTTTACCAAAGCAGCAGTAGAGATGGCCTTATGGGATCTACTGGGAAAACACTGCAATGAACCGGTCTTCCGGTTGCTGGGCGGCAGTGTTCACGACGTTCTACCGATAAGGATGGTTATCGGCTCTTATGATATCCCTCAAGCCTTGGCATTGGCAAAGCAATTCATCGGTGAGGGAACGAGATGTCTCAAGGTAAAGGTCGGTATGGATCCACTCGCGGACATCGAACGTGTCGAAGCGATTAGAAATTTCGCCGGACCTGATATTCCTATTAGTGTTGATGCTAACTGTGGCTGGACTTTCGATCAGGCACAACGTACTATCCGCGAATTGGAGCAATTTGACCTGCTGTTTGTCGAACAACCAATCGCCACCGACTCCCCCGAACAACTTGCGGAGTTGCGTTGTCGTAGTAACATCCCCATCATGGCTGATGAAAGCAACTTCACCACAGCTAATGCGTTAGATCTGATTAGACGCGATGCTGTGGATATCCTAAGCGTATATCCAGGAAAACATGGCGGCATTCTGAACACCTTGAAAATCACCGCACTAGCTGCGGCGGCTGGCATTAAATGCGCTGTTGGCAGCAATCTGGAATTAGGGATCGGTACTGCAGCGATGTTACATCTTGGATCTGCTCAAAATATTATCGATAGCACGACCTATCCGGGGGACTTTATCGGACCTTTATATCACGTACACGACCTGCTTACCGAACCACTGTCACTTGGACCTCCGGCGGCCATTGTTCCAGACTCGGCCGGACTGGGTGTCACATTAGACCACGACGTACTGCAACGCTTCAAAGACGACAATGCCAGTCATATTTCGCTGGGGTAATCCCTTAACGGAGGCGTCCAATACGATCTCGACCTTGAACAGTCCCGCTGGGCCTTTTTTGGGCTACCGCAAATGACTATCACACGAAAACGGCCAAGCAGAACAAGTTATCGTCGCACTTTCACTAATTTCACATGCGTAATCCATCCTGTTGTCAACTATCATCAACCAACTAACATTCTGACGCGTGATTGGTTATCGTTTACTCCATGCTTTTACGAATTGTTGTAACCATCGCGACCTGCTTCCTAAGCCAATCTATCTATGCGCAAAGTCCGCTCGACTTTGAAGGCGAACCGATAAACTACCAAACCACAGTACCTTCAAATGCAATAAGCCGACTAAATAAGACTCTAGCCACAGGTGAAACCCATCTCAAATACCATCCCGTTCGCGGTTATCTTGATGCTATCCTTGAGCATTTAAAGATCTCAACAACCACTCAGGCCTTGGTGTACTCTAAAACCAGCTTGCAACTTCGCCCAATTTCAGCACGTAAACCGCGTGCACTCTATTTCAATGATGAGGTATACTTCGGTTGGGTACCAACCGGTGATGTGTTGGAAATCATCGCCTCGGATCCAAATCTGGGCACGGTCTTTTACACTTTGAGTCAGCGCAAGACCGAGACACCAGCCTTTGTGAAGGATCGCGGTCAGTGCCTGCAATGCCATGCAAACAGACGTACTAAAGAAGTTCCCGGGCCGTTAGTGCGCAGTTTTTTTACTAGCTACAGCGGCCAACCTGCCTACAACTTTGGCAGCCACTTATCTGATCATACATCTCCACTTAAAGAACGGTGGGGTGGCTACTATGTCACTGGCAACCATGGAAAGATGCTGCACATGGGGAATCTTTTCGTCTACGCAAACGATCCGGAAGAAGACATCTCCCTTAAGTCCGGAGCCAATATTACGACGCTTCCCCGATCTGTAAAGGACCAAGTATACCCCGTTCGTCATAGCGATATCGTTGCTCTCATGGTGCTCGAACATCAAACACAAATGCAGAACCTCATTACGAAGGTAATCTATGAAGAAAGGCGAGGTGTACACTACGACAAGGCCTTTAACCTCGACGAACAGGGTCCCAGCGGATTTACGCAACGACGGATCCAACGAGCAACTGAGGCGCTGGTCGAATATATGTTCTTTGTGGACGAATTCAAACTCACGTCACCGATCAAGGGAACAAGTGGATTCAGCAAACAGTTCTCTACCCGCACACCTGCAGCTGGCGAAGGGCACAGCTTGTACCAGTTGAACTTGAAAACCCGAATGTTTGAATTCCCGCTAAGCTACATGATCTATAGCGAAGCGTTTTCCGCTATCGGCCCTATGTCGATGACTCGAATACAGGCCCGCGTTGCAGAGATCTTAAGTGAAACGCACGCAGAGTCCGATGCCCACACATTCCGTCATCTAACACCCGCACTGCGAAAGTCTATTAAGGAAATCCTGATAGAGACGCACCCGGCGTTAAAGGCTCAACTGACGTCTACATCAACCGACTAAAGAGATTAACTAGCAGTCGATTTTTGCACTTACAGTTTGCCCATTGCGAACCGCGGTCTTTAAAACAGACGAGATACTGTAAATCAACAATCTGGCGATGATCTTCACACCGTGCAAATCCCCTAGGGTCACAAGAGACAGCTTGATTAACCCGTCTTCATTTCATAGATAGGACGAAAGTCCGGTATTTCTGACACAACGCCCGTTGCTTCCTGTCGTGCGTCTGTTGCTGGCTTACTTCCAAGCAGATGATAGAGCGGCTCACCATCGCAAATCCTTAGCGGTCGATTAAATCGATCCAGCATGGTTGCTTCGTGACTGATGCCCAATAGATGGAATATCGTCGCACAAAGTTCTTGCGGTAAAATCTTTCCGCTGATCGGGTAAGCACCGTTCTTATCGCTTTCGCCATACACCTGTCCGCCAGATATCCCAGCACCAGCCAACGCTCCGCTAAATACCGGCCCCCAATGGTCTCGACCACCTGCAGCATTGAAATTGGGAGTCCTTCCAAATTCACCCACAGCCACGACAAGGGTCTCATCAAGCAAACCGCGATCCTCGAGGTCTTCAATCAACGCTGTAAAACTCACGTCAAATTGCGGACACAACACGTCCTTTACACGGTTGTTATTGTCGGCGTGCGTATCCCACATCGGTCGATTCGATGATAAATCCCCCGGCTCCCTTGGCCACTGCACATGCACAAACCGCACACCAGATTCAATCAATCGTCTGGCAAGCAAAACACTCTGCCCCCACTTACCCCTTCCATAACGATCACGTAAGGCCTCGGGCTCCTTATCTAAGTCAAAGGCTTCACGTGCTCGGCCAGTCGTCAACACGCTATACGCTTCCTGGCGCAGTCGGCTGAAGTTCTCGACATTGGCCTTCGATTCCACCGTAGCAAAGTGATCATTTAATTGACTGAGCAGTCCCGCGCGCTTGTTCAACCGCAATGGAGAAATATCTCCGGGCAATGAAAATTCTTTTATTGCAAAGTCCGGCGAATGCGGATTGCAGGTAAAACGATCTGGATCTGCTTGGGATCCAAGAAACCCTGCTGATTGCCCGGAAACAAGGACACCTGGATTAGCAACCATCGGCTCAGGCAGCCATGCAAAACTGAACGGCACCGTGTCACTTGGCTTAAGCAGTTTCACAACGGAACCTAGATTTGGCCAGTCACTCGGATGCAACTCACGTGCGTTAGGTCCTTGGTACTTGAAACCTGTAAGCATCCAGTACGCACTTGTCGAATGAGTATTGTCATCGGTCGACAACCCTCGCATTACGGCTAGCTTATCGGCAATACGAGACGTACGAGGAAGCAATTCGCAAAACTGTGTACCTGGAATATTTGTTTGAATTGGCTTGAATGGCCCTCGCAGATCGACCGGAGCATCAGGCTTGGGGTCAAACGTCTCATGTTGAGGTGGACCACCACCCAAATATAGATAGATCACATTCTTCGCGCGGCCAAAAGTAGCAGCCTGCTCA